>CANGGL010000012.1 GCA_947453465.1 Microbacteriaceae bacterium
CCACGGTAGCTATTAACTACGACAGTTTTCAAGACTGTTCCGTTCGGCCGCTCCGGCACGCTTCCGTGAGAACAAGTTTACACGATATCGTGCGTAAACAAAATGCCTTCGAAGGCGGCCAGCACCTGGGCCACACCGTCATCCTCGACCGATGCGGTGACCGCGGTGGCCGCGGCCTTAACTTCATCCGGGCCCTGGCCCATGGCAAACGCCAAACCGCCGCCGGCGCGAGCCCACTCAAACATTGAAATATCGTTGCGGCCGTCACCCATCGTGATGACCTTGTCGGCACTGATGCCCAGGGCCTTGCGCTGAACCTCAAGAGCCGATGCCTTGCTGATGCCCTCTGGCGAGATATCTAGCCAAGCGGTGTAGCCGATTGAGTAAGAAACGGAGTGCAAGCCAACCTCGGCAATCACATCCAAGAAATCTTCAACCGACTGGCCCGGTGAGAGCACGACGACGCGGCTGACCGGCTCACCCATCAGGTTCTCGAGCGGGGTTTCGATGTTGTTGGCACCGAGTGCGTAAGCCGGGAAGGCCTTGTGAAACTTATAGTCGCCACCGGCTGTCTCGATGGCAAAGTGGGCCTCGGGCAGGTGCTCGATCAGGCGCTTCAGCACCTCGGTTGGGTCGAAAGTAATGACCTCAACCGGGCTGAAACCGCGTGGGTGATCTGGGTCCACCTGAATGGTGACCGCACCGTTTGAGCAAACGCTGTAACCGTGCTTGATGCCAACCGAGTTGACCACCGGGATGGCGTTGGCGGCACTGCGACCGGTGGCCACGATGATCTCGTGACCGAGTGCACGCACTCGCTCAACCTCTGCCACAACGCGCGGCGAAAGATAACCGTCATCGTGAACCAGGGTGCCATCGATGTCGATGGCGATTAGCCAACGGTCATCGCCCGTTGCAATTGGTGTGGTTGACATAAGTGGCGTTGCCGGTTGGGCTATGCGCGAACCTTTGGCTCAATAACTTCTTGACCACCCAGGTATGGGCGAAGTGCGGCCGGGATGCGCACCGAACCATCGGCCTGCTGGTGAGTTTCAAGAATCGCGACCAACCAACGAGTGGTGGCCAAGGTGCCATTCAACGTCGCCGCAGTCTGGGTCTTGCCGTTCTCATCGCGGTAACGAACGTTGAGGCGGCGAGCCTGATAAGTAGTGCAGTTAGAGCTTGAGGTGAGCTCGCGATAGGTCTGCTGCGATGGAACCCACGCTTCAGAGTCATACTTGCGAGCAGCACTTGAACCAAGGTCACCGGCCGCGGTGTCGATGACGCGGTATGAAAGTTCGCAAGCCTGAAGCATTGCCTCTTCGAGTGCCAACAATTTTAGGTGCTCATTCTCGGCGTCTTCAGGCTTGATGTAACTAAACATCTCAAGTTTGTTGAACTGGTGAACGCGCAGGATGCCACGGGTGTCGCGGCCGGCAGAGCCAGCTTCGCGGCGGTAGCAGGTTGACCAACCGGCGTAGCGCAGTGGGCCTTCAGAAAGATCGATGATTTCATCGCGGTGGTAACCGGCTAGGGCCACCTCTGAGGTGCCGGTTAGGTAAAGGTCATCGGCCGGTAGGTAGTAAATCTCATCGGCGTGCTCACCCAAGAATCCGGTGCCGGCCATGACCTCTGGGCGAACCAGGGTTGGGGTGATTAGCGCAGTGAAGTCGTGTTTGCTAGCTAGGTCAAGCGCCATGTTCATCATGGCAAGCTCAAGGCGGGCGCCCCAGCCCTTCAAGAAGTAGAAACGTGAACCAGAAACCTTGACGCCACGCTCGATGTCGATGATGTCGAGCAGTTCGCCAAGCGCAACGTGGTCGCGTGGCTCAAAGTCGAAGATCTGCTTGGTGCCAACCTCTTTAATGACGGTGAAGTTCTCTTCGCCACCGGCAGGGATGCCCTCGATGACAACATTCTCGATCTTCCAGATGACCTCGTTGAGGTGAACCTCGGCAGCGTTGGCGATCTCTAGGGCAGCCTTGACTCTCTCGGCCAAAACCTGACCGGCCTGAATCAGAGCCGGGCGCTCCTCCTTAGAGGCACCGCCAACCAACTTGGCGGCAGCGTTCTGCTCGGCACGCAAAGACTCATAGGCCTGCAGGCATTTGCGCCAGGTGGCGTCTGCCTGAACTGCCTCATCAACGATTGACTCATCGTTGCCGCGAGCGCGCTGGGATGCCTTAATGGCCTCTGGGTTATCTCGAAGAAGGTTGCTGTCAATCACCCTTCAAGGTTACCTTGTCGGCTAGTTTGCCGACGTGAGGTGTTCGGCGATGATTGTGGCCGCCTCTTCAAGGTCATAGCGACCCTCGGCGACGCCCAACGTGAAGTCCATACCTTCGTCGGTTGCCATTTCTAGCTCTCTGCCGTTTAGTTCAACAAACACATTTAGCAGCAGCCATGAAGTGCGCTTGTTCCCGTCAACCAGTGGATGGTTCTTGACTAGAGATTGATGCATGGCAGCAGCCATCAATTCGATGGTGGGGTAGGCATACTCACCGAAGAGAGTTGTCTTCGGCCTAGCCAGAGCACTATCGAGCAGCCCAGCATCCTTGACGTGAAAACCCAACCATTTGATGTTGAAGAGAGCATCCTCAAGGGAGAGGAACTCCATTAGGCGTCAGCCAAACGTTCCATCAGTTCGGCATCACGAACCATAACCTTGTCAAAGATCGCCTTCAGTTTGGCTTCTCGCTCACCCGGCAAGTCGGCCTGTTCAATCAACTGAACGAGCGCTTGTTGTTTTGAGAGACCTTCGCGCTCGGCGTAGGTAGTTAAGCGTGCGTCGGTTTCCGGAGAGAGTCTCACTGTCATAGCCATAATCTAAATGGTATCAATCTGACACCAATAGACAAGAGTGCCAATTGTATAGAAATCAACTTAGGCTAAAGGCATGGGGATAAAGCCAAAGATCAGCGCCAAGAAGCGCGTTGCGGTCATCTTTTATCCAGCCAAAATCGTGCAGCGCAAACTCACGGCCGCTGTCGAAAGTGCTGTCATGCCGATGGGCTGGGAGCCCACTCTTTGGTTGCCCACCACGGCCGATGAGCCTGGCGGCGAGCAGACCCTTCGAGCCATCGCCCAGGGTGCAACACACATCCTGGTGGCCGGCGGTGACGGCACGGTTCGCGAAGTCGTTGAAGCGCTCAGTTTGAACAACCTTGGCGACAAAGTGACCCTCGGCATCCTTCCATCTGGCACCGGCAATGTGCTGGCCCGAAATCTGAAGATTGATTTGAACGACCTTGCCGGCGCCGTGAAGCGCGGCCTTACCGGCAACCGCTTCCCCATCGATTTGGGTCTGGTTCGAATCATCCATGAAGATGGCAGCCGCGCCGAACGAGTGTTTTCGGTGATGGCTGGCATGGGCCTCGACGCCAAGATTATGGAAAAGACCGACCCGAAACTGAAAAAAGCAATCGGCTGGGTTGCTTACATCGATGGCGGCATCAAGGCTTTGCCAACCCTTTTTGAACGCATGGATGTTTCGGTGGATAGCCGCGAGCCTCGCAACCTGAAACTTGTCTCGCTGATCATCGGCAACGTCGGCTGGTTGCCGGGCAAGATAACGCTGATGCCTGATGCCAGCCTCAACGATGGCGTCTTGGATGTGGCCGCGGTTGGCCCGAGACGCTTCTGGAACTGGATTGATTTTTGGGGTCGCGTCACTTGGCTCGAGGGGCTTCGTGAAAACCGTCAACTGCGGCACCTCATCGATGCCAGTGCTGATGTGAAGACTCTAGAAAATCTGAGCGGTAAAAAGATTCGTGTGACGCCGGAGAACCCGGTTTTCATTCAGCTGGATGGCGACCCAATGGGCAGCGTGCGCGAAGCCGAATTTGTGGTGCTGCCAAACGCGGTGACTGTTCGGCTCTAGCCCGATATTCAGACCAGGCGGTTAGTGCTGCTCGTCGCGGTGGCGATTTCGAATCGCGTCTAGCTCAGCCTTCAACAGAGATTTCGCCTTATCGGCGGCAATCTCGGCCTCGGCAATAATCTGTGCGGCTTCGGCCTTTGCCTTTTCAAACAATTCAGATGACTCACTCTGAGCCCGCTCGAGAATTTCTTCGGCTTCGCGGGCGGCTCGGCCGGATGCCCCAGAGATTCGATCGGCCTCAGCAACGATTGCCGCGGCATCGATTTTGCCGGTGTACGTCAGTTTGTCGTTTAGTTCGCGAACCTCCGCACGAAGTGCATCCAGTTCCTGATTACTTCTAACGTTGCCCTGCCGGGCACGTGAGAGTTCGTTGCGAAGCTCGTTGATTCGAGCGTCTACCTGATCGCGGTCATAACCGCGCATTGAAACCTTGAAACCTTCGTCCAATGTTCCCAACACCAAACCTTGTCTCCCCCAAGGTTGAGTATGACATCTGGGGTAATCCCCTGTAAACACGATGTTCGCGTTAGCCCATAGATTCGAGGCATTAGCAGAAAGTGTTCACCAAACCGTTACATAACTAGCGATTTAGAGACTTGAACCACTTATCGGCATCACCAAACTGCGCATCCGAGTTATTGCCCTCGTGCACAGACTTCTCTTTGTCTGCGCGAGGGTATGAGCCCAGATATTGAACCTTCGGGCTGAAACGGTGCAAGCCCTTCAAAGCTTCGGCAATCGCGGCGTCATCGATGTGCCCCTGAGCATCGATGTTGAAGCGATAGCGGCCGAGGCGGTCACCGATTGGACGCGACTCGATGCGTGAAAGGTTCACGCCGCGAACCGCGAACTGCTCAAGCATTTCAAGCAGGGTTCCCGGGCGGTCGGTTGGCATCTCGATGATGACCGAGGTCTTGTCACGACCGGTGGCCGCCGGGGCCTTGCCAGCCAAGCCAATCTGAATGAAGCGGGTCTGAGCGTTCTTGTATTCACCGATGTTTTTGGCCAACACCTTCAGCGCGTAGTGGTCGGTGATAGTCGAAGCGGCAACGGCTGCGTTGGCAACCGAGTCTGCGTGCAATAAACCGGCCGCGGCGGCAGCGGTTGAGGTGGCGGGCAAGTATGAGTGGCCGCTCAAGTTTGCCGACAACCACTTATGAGTTTGTGCGTAGGCAACCGGGTGGGTGGCAACGGTCAAGACATCCTTGATCGAAACGCCTGGGCGGGCAACCAGGTTGAAGGTGACCGGCACCAGGTATTCACCGAAGATGCGAATGCCCTCAGATGCAGCGAGCGCGTCAAGGGTTGCCGAGACGCCACCTTCGATGGAGTTTTCGATTGGGATGACCGCGCGGGCTGAGTGACCCGAGAGCACGTTATCGATGGCCTCTTGCACATTGGCTACCGGGTGCCAGTTTGCGCCCTTGGCCTCGGGCACCTGGGCCAGGGCAAGCTCGGTGAACGTGCCAACCGGACCTAGGTATGAATAGGTCTTCTTTGCTGAACCGTTACGTGATTTCGTAGCCATAGATAAAGGTTAACGGCGAAAATAGTCTTATGAGTGAGCGCGCTGGCCAAAAGGCCCAAGAATCTGACCTAGTCAACATCGACAAGCTGATTGCGGCTTACTTCGAAATCAAACCCGATGTGACCACCGCCGAACAAAAGGTGACCTTTGGCACCAGCGGCCACCGCGGCACATCGATGAATGGTTCATTCAACGAACAGCACATCGCCGCCATCACCCAGGCCATCTGTGAATACCGCGAGCGCGAAAATATTCACGGCCCAATTTATGTTGGCAAAGACACCCACGCGCTTTCGGGCCCGGCCGAAGAAACCGCTCTTGCCGTGCTGGCAGGCAACAACGTTTTGACCATGGTCGACGCCGAGGGCAGGTATGTGCCGACCCCATCGGTTTCGGTTGCCATCATCAACCACAACGAGGGCAAGCAGGCGGGTGACCCATCGATGGCCGACGGCCTAGTAATCACCCCAAGCCACAACCCGCCAACCGACGGCGGCTTCAAGTACAACCCACCTCACGGTGGCCCGGCCGATTCCGATGCCACCAACTGGATAGCGGCTCGTGCCAACGAGATCATTCTTGGCGGTCTCGTCGAAGTGAAAACGGCAACCGCCAGCCCACTGAAATTCCACTTCCGCGAGAACTACATCTCACAACTTGCCGATGTCATCAACATGGATGCCATCCGCGACTCTGGAGTCTCGATTGGGGCCGACCCGATGGGTGGAGCTTCGGTGGACTATTGGGGTGCCATCGGCGAGCGCTATGCGCTGAACCTGACCGTGGTCAACCCAAACGTTGACTTCCAGTTCGGCTTCATGAGCCTCGACTGGGATGGCAAGATTCGCATGGACTGCTCTTCACCGCACGCGATGGCATCGCTAATCGAAGGCCGTTCACGCTTCGATATCTCTACTGGCAATGACGCCGACGCCGACCGCCACGGCATCGTGACCCGCGACGGCGGGCTGATGAACCCGAACCACTTCTTGGCCGTTTGCATCGATTATCTCTACACGCACCGCCCGGGTTGGTCCTCTGACGCAGCGGTTGGCAAAACCATGGTTTCGTCATCAATCATCAACCGTGTGGTTGCCAGCCTTGGCCGCCGCCTCATCGAGGTGCCGGTTGGCTTCAAGTGGTTTGTGCCTGGCCTCATCGATGGCTCGGTTGGCTTCGGTGGTGAAGAATCTGCCGGCGCTTCATTCTTACGCCTCGATGGTGGTTCTTGGTCAACCGATAAAGACGGCATCATCCTTGCCCTGTTGGCAGCCGAGATCACCGCTGTCACCGGCAAGACCCCAACCCAGCGTTATGCCGAGTTGACTGAGCAGTTTGGCGCCTCGGTTTATGAGCGCATTGACGCCCCGGCAACCCTCGAGCAAAAGAGCAAGCTCGGCAAGCTCTCGGCCACCGATGTCACGGCAACCGAATTGGCTGGTGAAAAGATCACCGCGATTTTGACCCACGCCCCAGGCAACGGTGCCGAGCTCGGCGGCCTAAAGGTTGAGACCGAGAACGCCTGGTTCGCGGCCCGCCCATCGGGCACCGAGAACGTCTACAAGATCTATGCAGAGAGTTTCTTGGGTGAGGAGCACCTCAAGCAGGTTCAGGCTGAAGCCAAAAAGCTTGTGGACGGCGTAATCGGCTAAACCCTAGCTATCCGTTTTCTGGGCAGGCGAACCTAGTAAGAATAAGCCGGAGCCGCCGGCAACTTCCAGAATTTCTCTAGCACGGTGATGTTCTTCGACTTCATTTCGGTGGCGAGGTCAACCCCGACATACCTGAAGTGCCAAGGTTCAAACTGATAACCGGTGGTTGCGGTCTGGTCTTTTGGGTAACGCAGGATGAAACCGTATTGCCAGGCGTTGGCGGCCAACCACTTGCCAGCCTTGGTGTTGGCAAAACAAACCTGGATGGTGCAGCCCTGGCCCGCTGCGCTGACATCGGCAGCCAAGCCGGTCTGGTGCTCTGAATAACCTGGGCGCGCAGCGAGAGCTTCGCCGGCCTTCAAACCGAGGCGGGCAACCTGGCGATCGTGCACCACAGTTTGGGTGTCGAAACTGCGAAAACCAGAGTTCAACAACAGGGTTCCGGCTTTGGCCTTGAGCATGCCAGCGGCCATCTGACTCAAAGCCGTGGCGGTCACCTTGGCAACCTGAACACCCTTGAAATAACCGATGGTCGGTTTGTAGGTTATTGGGTTTAGAGGGCGCTGCTTATTGGCAACCACCCAAAGTGAATTTGCCTTGGTCAGCGAGTATGCGCCGGGGTTGAAACAAACACCGCAGAGCACCGGTGGCATTGGTTCGCCGGGCGGTGTGACTGGAACATCGGTGACCGAAGGAGTTGGCGACACCGAAGGCGTTGGCGACACCGAAGGTGTTGCCGTTGGGCTTGGCGTTGCATCAGCCGCCATCGATGGTGCAGCCACCGCGCTCAGCACAAGTGCCCCCGAAATAATTACAGTCAAGAGGAGGTTTACTGGCTTTGTGCCGTTTCGAGGTTTAGGCTGGGACATAAGTTCAAGCCTAACTTCGATAGGCGTTTTCATCCGAGGGCAAACCCTCAGGGTTCAAAAGGTAAAAAAGAAACGGAGCCGACTATGGCACGTGCAGAACGCAAGGCCGCAGCAGCAGCCTCAGCTATTTCGGGTGTAATGACCCACAAGCAAATCATGTTGGTCTTGGTTGGCCTTATGTCAGGTATGTTCCTGTCGGCTCTCGACCAGTCAGTGGTTGGTGCAGCAATGCGCACCATCGCCGATGACCTAAAGGGCCTTGAGTTGCAGGCCTGGGTTACCACCGCCTACCTCATCACCTCAACCGTGACCACCCCGATCTATGGAAAGCTCGGAGACATTCTTGGTCGCCGCCGCCTATTCATCGTGGCCATCACCATCTTCATCTTCGGTTCGTTGCTCTGTGGCACCGCGGCCGACATGTTCCAGCTGGCCGCTTGGCGTGCAGTTCAGGGCATCGGCGCCGGTGGTCTATTCACCTTGGCGCTGACCGTTCTCGCCGACATCGTGCCACCACGCGAGCGCGCGAAATACCAGGGCATGTTCCTTGGCGTCTTCGCTACCTCATCGGTGCTTGGCCCAATCATCGGTGGTCTATTTGCCGGTGCAAACCAGATTCTATTCATCAGTGGCTGGCGCTGGGTCTTCCTAATCAACCTGCCAATCGGCATCGTTGCGCTGTTCATGGTTGTCGCGTTCCTACACGTTCCTCACACCGCCAAGAACCACCGCATCGACTGGATGGGTGCCGTCACCATCGTCATCGCCGTTGTGCCATTGCTTCTTGTTGCCGAGAACGGCCGCGACTGGGGCTGGGCAAGCACCGAATCAATCGCCATGTATGTCACCGGTGGTGTGGGCATCATCGCCTTCATCCTTGCTGAGCGTGCGGCAAAGCACGAGGCGCTTCTGCCACTGACCCTGTTCAAGTCACGCACCTTCTCAATGGCCACCATCCTTGGTGTCTTGGTTGGTGTTGGCATGTTCGGTGGAATGATGACCCTGCCGTTGCTTCTGCAGATTGTTATGGGCGCAACGCCAACCGAAGCCGGCTTCATGATGCTTCCAATGGTTGCCGGCATGATGACCGCAACCATCATCTCTGGCCAGATCACCAGCAAGACTGGCAAGTACAAGATGTTCATGGTCATCGGCCCAATCCTGTTGGCGCTCGGCTACCTATACCTAACCAGCTTCAACGCTGACACTGTCTTCTGGCAGGCTGCAATCGGCATGGTTCTGATCGGTCTAGGTCTTGGTCAGCTAATGCAGACCCTAACCCTTGCCGCACAGAACTCGGTGCCGGCATCAGATGTTGGTGTGGCAACCGCTTCGGCAACCTTCTTCCGCCAGATGGGTGGCACCTTGGGTGTTGCAGTGTTCATCTCAATCTTGTTCAACAACCTGGTTGACACCATCCCAGCGGCTTTCAAGCGTGAAGATGTTCAGGCCGGAATCAAGGCGGCACTGAAGGACCCTAAGGTTCTTGCCGACCCGAACAACGCCGAGTTCTTGAAGGGGCTTCAGAGTGGAGACATGGCGGCACTAGCCGGCAAGTTGAACACGGACTCATCGTTCCTAAACCACCTGGACCCACGCTTGGCTCGTCCATTCTTGGTCGGCTTCGCAGATGCCGGTGTGACCGTGTTCGCCTCGGCGGCTGTGGTTGTGGCAATAGCAGTTGTGATCGCAATCTTCACCAAGGCGCCGGCGCTTCGCACCAAGTCAGCTGTTCAAGAAGCAGCGGCTGCAGCAGCTCACTAAAGGTATTCGACAGCTATACCCAAAGCCCCGAAACGGTCGCGCATTACGGCGATTGATTCGGGGTTTTGGTCTACCAGGATGAAGCGGCGGCCGAGGGACGCGGCAGCGGCACCGGTGGTGCCTGAACCGCCGAAGAAGTCGATGACCAGGTCGCCGGGGCGTGACGATGCCTGAATGATTCGACGCAGAATGCCAAGCGGCTTCTGGGTCGGGTAACCGGTCTTCTCTTTGCCGGTGGGCGAAACGATGGTGTGCCACCAAACATCGGTGGGCAGTTTGCCCTTGGCAACTTTTTCAGGGGTAACCAGACCCGGGGCCATGTAAGGCTCGCGATCTACCTCTTCTGAGTTGAAGAAATACTTGGCCGGGTTCTTCACATAAACCAGGATGGTGTCGTGCTTGGCCGGCCAGCGATTTTTACTCTTGCCGCCATAGTCATAGGCCCAGATGATTTCGTTCAAGAAGCAATCGCGGCCGAAGAGCGCGTCTAGCAGCACCTTGGCATAGTGAGATTCGCGATAGTCGAGGTGAAGATAAAGGGTGCCGGTCTCATTGAGCAGGCGCCAAGCTTCTTCTAGGCGCGGCTCAAGGAAGGCCCAATAGTCGGCAAACTCGTCGTCATAACTGAGCACTGTTTGGCGCACGGTTTCATACTGGCGGCCTTTGAAACCAACTCGGCCACCCTCGGTGACGCGCGTGGTGGTGGCAGTGCCTCGGCTCTGAGTGCGGCCGGTGTTGAAAGGTGGGTCGATGTAAATCATCTGCGCGCTCTCGGCGGGCATAGATTTGAGTACGGCAAGGTTGTCTCCAAAGAAGACTTTGTTGCTTCTCTCGGGCACATCGGTGCTCTCGTGAGAAACTTTGTTTGTATTTGCCGGCACAGGAAGAGATTAACAGCATGAGCGCAGAAATCATCGAGACACCAGTTGTAAAGCACAACACCGCCGACCACCGCTATGAGATTTGGCTTGGCGACGAGATGGCTGGCAACCTCGATTATTCACTGATGCTTGGCGAGATTCACTTTGTGCACACCGGCGTCAGCCCGGCCCACCAGGGCAAAAACCTGGCTGCGATTTTGACCCGCGAGGCGTTGGCCGATGTGCGCGCACAGGGCAAAAACAAGGTTGTGCCGGTCTGCTCATACACCGTGCGCTACATGGAGAAGCACCCAGAAACTCACGACCTGTTGAAAGACCCAATCGATGAGGCTGCTGCGGCTTGCCGCCTGCCAAACGTGGCAAAGGCTAGTGCGAGATTGGGGCTCGGCGAAAAATAACTGAGAGGCTATCTCAGTTATTCGACGAGCCAATCGAACCCACGCCAGTCGCAGAGCAACCCGTTTTCTACAGGCGTGCCTCTAGCCATTCGATGAGGTCGGAAATAACCTCATCCTTATTGGTCTCATTGAAGACCTCGTGACGGCCACCCTCGTAAACAATTAATTCAAGGTCAGTTAGTCCAACGCGTTTATAGGCGTTCAAAAGCAGCACGTTGCCCTTTTCGCCACCGATGACGTCTTCACTGCCAGCCATAAGCAGCAACGGTAGGTCGTGCGGAAAACGACGGGCCGGGGTGCCCAGCAATGCCAGGGTGTTCTTGACGCCGAATACCTGCATCGCAGTTTCCGGGAAGTTCAACGGGTCGTTACGGAACTTTTCGCCAACCGAACGGTCACGGCTGAGCCACTCGCCGCCGCTCGAGGTGATGCCGGCCTTTTTATCGGCCGCTTCGTAACGCTTGTTGAAACCGCCACTCGGCAAAATGCCCGGCAAAAGCAGGGTCGAGCCGGTCAAGACCGCCAGGTCATACTCGTCGGCAAACTTGTTGAGCAGGCGCTGCACAATCATCGAGCCCCAGCTGTGCCCTAGCAAGACCAATTTTGATGTTGGGTGCTCACCACGGATGAGGTGGCTCAGCTGACGAACCGCGGCAAAAGTTGCTGGCATACCGCCAGGCCCGAGATTTCCTTGCTGTTTGATGAGGCCCTTGGCCCGCATGTTCACACCGGTTGCTCCATGGCCGCGGTGATCGTCGGCATACACGCTGAAACCCGCTTTGTTTAGCGCCTCGGCAACGTGGTCATAACGGCGGGCGTGCTCACCCAGGCCGTGAGCGATCTGAACGATTGCCCTCGGCTTGGCCACCGGCCACTCATAGAAGGTGACCTCAACACCGTGAGAGTCTGTCATTGTGCGAACCAGTGGCAACGTTGTCATGCCTAAAGATTAGTCCTCGAAATCGACTCCGACACCAATTCGGCTAGGCCTCTTTGGTGATCTCGACGGTCACAAAAAGTTCAGACTCACTGGCCCCGGCATAGACCCCTCGAAGCGGTGCAACATCGTCATAATCACGTCCGCTGCCAACCACGATGTGCCGCTCGCCGATCTCAATGTCGTTGGTCGGGTCATAGGCAAACCAATCACCGGCCCACCATTCAACCCAGGCATGAGATTCACCAACCACCTTCTCGCCAACCTTCGGCGCGATGTGCGGGTGAAGGTAACCAGAGACATAACGTGCAGGGATGCCTGCAGCCCGAAGTGCACCAACGGTGATGTGCGCATAGTCCTGACAAACGCCGATCTTGGCCGACCAAGCCTCGGTAGCAATCGAGTGAACCCCGGTCACGCCGTGCATGTAAGTCATTGCTCCATAGACCTTGGCGCAAATCTCAAGGGCCGTCTGGTGCGGCCCGTGCTTTTCGGCCATCTTCTTGGCAAAGCGCGAGAGCTCGGCCGGTGGCTGAGTGCGCTTAGTCTGCCCGGTAGCGTCCGTGAGTTCTAGGCTGGTCACAATTTCGGGCACCAAATCATCCCAGTTCAAGCCGGGGACGGCCCTGATCGAATCACGAATTTCAACCAGCGATTGCGACGAAATGGTCAGCTCGTCGTGAGGCTCAAGAATCTCAAACTGCACCGCTCGAGTCTTGAAATAGTCGAAGTATTCAACCGTGGAGCCCTGCGGTTGAATCTCGAGCTTGCTTGAAATCACAAACTGTCGGTCATCGCGAGCGGGCAAAAGACGGGCCTCGTTATAAGAAGCGGTGACCTGACGGCTGTATTTGAAACCGGTTGTGTGGGCTACGCGATAGCGGCTCATGAAACCTCACCGACCCAGGTTGGCATGACATTGGCCGGGAAGTACCGGCTTCTAATCAACTCAGAGATCTCGCTAACCCCGTTCTGCAGACCAACCATCTCTTGGGTCAGGTTGGCAAGGATGTCTGGTGCCGAGCGAAACTCAAGGTTGGTGCGAATCTGGCTGGCTAGGCGCAAAGCTGCATCGCTGGTTCCGACTCGATCAGCGCTTGGAGCCAAGTCGGTGAGGCAACGCTCGGCACGTGAAAGCGCGAAGGTCACCGAGCGGGGGAAGATGCGGTCAAGCAGCAAGAACTCTGCCGCGTTGGTTGCCGATGGCACGCCTCGATAGGTGCGCAGGTAGGCCTCGTATGCCCCGCAGCTTCGGAGAATTGTGGTCCAAGACGGACCACTTGCCTCGGTCAGCTCTGAGGTGGCCAACAATCTGGCGGTCATGTCAACGCGCTCGAGTGATCGGCCAAGAGTAAAGAAAGTCCAAGCTTCATCGCGCGAGGTTGAGCTCTCAACGATGCCAACTGCCAGTGCGGTTCGCTCGCGAACCCAACCAAAGAAATCGTGAGCGCGCTCGATTGAGACCTTGCGTGGCATGCGCGAACGCGTGGTGTTTAGGCATTCCCAAAGTTCTGTGGAGACAATCTCGCGAACCCGTCGAGCATTTTCACGAGCTGCCGTCAACGATGATGCAATTGACGCCTGCTCATTGCGGTCCACGGTCAAAATGTTGAGCAAATCGTGACGGGTTAGGTCATGTGGAAAGACCGAATCCGAACCAATCACCGAGAGCAGTGAGCGGCAAGCGGTGTCTTCATCGACCCACGGGTCTTCGAGCAAAAGCTGAAGATGCACGTCAAGCAGGCGTGCCGTGCCATCTGCCCGCTCTACATACCGGCCGATCCAAAACAGTGATTCTGCGATGCGACTAAGCATTAGTTTGAGCCTCCCTGAGACAGCGGCGGCAACTTCGCGGCTGCGGCCGATTGTTGTTGCTGTTCTTGTTGAATCTGAAACCCGGCTCCAGAGTTATCGTGCTGCTGAGAACCAAAGCCCGAATCGGCTGCGGTTTGGCCTGCCACAATCGATGAAACGGCCGAGTTAGTCGGCATGAACTGACGCACCGATGGTCGGTCATTTCCAACAATCCAGGTGTCCTTTGAACCGCCACCCTGCGATGAGTTGACCACCAACTCGCCCTCAGGCAGTGCAACGCGGGTCAGACCACCGGGCAATACCCAGATGTCGTGACCGCTGTTTACCGCGAATGGCCGCAAGTCTGCGTGACGTGGGCGAAGGCCGCCCTCCACCAAAGTTGGAATGGTCGAGAACTGCACCACCGGCTGGGCAATCCATCCGCGTGGGTCTTTGATGAGACGCTTTCGCAGATCATCGAGTTCTTTCTTCGAAGCGGCCGGGCCAACCACAAGGCCTTTGCCACCAGAGCCATCGACGGGCTTCACGACGAGCTCCTCTAGGCGGTCGAGCACCTCTTCGAGGCTGCCTTCCTCTTCGAGGCGCCAGGTGCGCACGTTCTCGATGATTGGGTCCTCGCCCAGGTAATACCTGGTCAAATCGGGCATGTATGTATAGACCAACTTGTCGTCGGCAACACCGTTGCCCACCGCATTGGCTAGGGTCACGTTGCCGAGGCGAGCCGCATTGATGATTCCCGGAGGCCCGAGAACCGAGTCGGCACGGAAGGCCAGTGGGTCGAGAAACTCGTCATCGACACGGCGATAAATCACGTCGACTCGACGGGCACCGGCGGTGGTGCGCATGTAAACCTTGCCATTCGAGCAGAACAGGTCGCGACCCTCAACGAGCTCGATGCCCATGAGGCGCGCGAGCAGGGTGTGCTCAAAATAGGCGCTGTTGTAGACACCCGGGGTTAGCACGACGACGGTCGGGTCCTCGACACCACCCGGCGCAGCCGCACGAAGCGCGGCGAGAAGTTTGTTCGGGTATTCACCGACCGGTTGAATGCGCATCTGCTGAAAAAGCTCGGGCAGAGTTTGGGCCATGACTCGTCGGTTTGAAATCACATAGCTAACCCCCGACGGCACGCGCACGTTATCTTCGAGCACACGCCAGGTGCCAACTTCGTCACGGATGAGATCGATGCCCGAAACCTGAATGCGCACACCGTTGGCCGGGTCGATGCCGTGAGCGGCGCGGTGAAAATGCTCTGAGGTTGCAATCAGAGATGCCGGAATCACACCATCGCGGATGGCGTTTTGCGAACCGTAGACATCGGCTAGGAATGCCTCTAGGACTCGAACTCGCTGCTTGACACCCGCGTCAAGCACGTTCCATTCGGGCCGATCGATCACTCGCGGCACTGCATCGAGTGGGAAAGGGCGCTCTTCGCCGGCGAAGTCAAAGGTAACGCCCTGGGCGAGGTATGAGCTGGCCAGGGCTTCGGTTCGGCCGATCAGTTCGCTCTGGGTCATGGCCGCCAGAGCCTCGTGAATCTTCACATAGCTCGGTCGCACCTTGCCAGGCGCAGCAAACATTTCATCGAAGGCTACCGATTTTTCCCCATGCTTGGGTTTGGCAGCGATTCTGTATTGATCGAATAATTCACCCATAACTAGAAGTTACGCCTGGGTTGTTGCGTCTGTGTTTCAGCGGTGGGTCAGCGAGGCAACTTAATCAGCCTTGGCAAACAGGTGCACAAAACCATCGGTGGCAGCCAGCTGACCGTCGGCATAGACAAAAAGTGCCTCGATGGTTCGCGTGCCCGTCTCGGCTCGGCCTGCTTCAGCAACTCGGTTCAAGTGCTCAACCGCTCGCTCCCCCTCGGCAAATGCTGCGGTGGCCCAGACATCAGCGGTCACCAAATCGCGGGCAATCACACTCACCTGAACCAGGCGCTCGGGTTTGTCATCGGCAGCGATGAGCCCGCCAAATTTTGGGTCCCAGATGTGAGAGCCGCGCTCGGCTGACCCACTGGTAGCCATCGCTCGAAATGCGGTGTCGGATAGATCAACCACGGTCAAAACCCCGGCGCCATCGGCGGCGATCGAAACCGGCTTGCTGATTCCCATTCGCCAATCGACGGCCTCGGTCGCGCCATCGGAAATCAAAACATCACCACCGGCATTCAAGGTGAAATCGATGATGCCCTGTTCAGCCACATACTCGGCGGCGCGCTTGGCAGCCCAGGTTTTGACAATCCCAGATGGGTCAAAGGTGTGCTGAGGGGTGAAGGCGCTAAACCAGCCATCCGTGACTTTTTCCCACGCCTCGCAGGCGTCCCAAATCTGGTTGACCACCGGCGGGCACTCGGCAACCGATGTTTCGCCGCGTGCCAAGCGAGACAGAGGTGACTCTGGTTTATAGAGGCTAAAGATTCGATCCGCTTCGTGCAGAATCGCACAGGCCTGGTTCAAAATGATCGAGGTGTCGCTGTCACTGAGCGAGCTGCGGCCATGAAAACTAAACCCGGTGCCCATTGCCAATTCGATGTGCTCGAATGGCTTTGGCTCGTGTGGACTCTGCTTGTTCATTAGCCCAGTTTCGTGATGGCGCTATCGAGTGCCGCCTTGAAGGCGTCACTTGTAAAGGTTGCGCCACCCAGGTTGGCAAAGTTGGTGCCCTGTGCCTTAATGGCGTCTTTCACCAAGTATGGAAAAGCCTGCTCACGGCCAGCGGTGGCACCTGATTGCCCAATATCAATGGCAGAAAGTTTGCCGGCTTTGCGAGTGACCGCCAGTTGGATTGTTCCGTATTGATAAGGAATTGCGTCACTGGTTACGGTCTTGTCTGGCGGCAGCTTTGAGCCAGTGCCGGAAGTCACCGTCGAGGTAGTCGTTGGTGGGTTTAGGTAAGCGTTAACTCCATAGCCACCGGCAATGCTCAACAAACTAAGAACGGTCGCGCCAAGCTTCCACTTGCGCTTACTTGGCAGAGCAACCTCGGTGTACGGGCTGCCGGCATCACGGTTAGAACTTTGCAAGCGCAGACTCCAATGACTGTTTGAAGGCATCAGTGGTGAAGGTTGCGCCACCTAGGTTGCCGAAGCCTGAGCCATTTGCCGAAACGGCATACTGAGTCAGGTATGGAAAGGCGCCCTGACGGCCACCGGTGGCACCCGACTGAAGCATGTTGACTGCCGTGATCTTGCCACCAGACTTCGTGACCGAAACCTGAACCGTGCCGTATCGGTAGTTGATTGAGCTACCGCTCTTGGTGACGGATGAAGCGGCTGGCGCTGGTGCGGCCGTTGTTTGAGTTGGTGTTGGTGCTGCTGTGGTTTGGGTCGGGCTCGATGCCGCCGTGGTCTGGCTTGGCTTCGGGGCCTGAGATGCGGCGTTAGAAGTAGCGGCCGGCTTTGCCGGGGTTGAAGAGGTTGAAGTAGTCGGGGTGGCCGTTGATGTAGCCGTGGATGTGTTCGGCGTAGCGCTCTGACTGGCTGTGGTCGTGGCACCTGAGACCGGTGCTGCCACGGCGTTGAAACCTGCTGCAGCCGGGGCAGACTGGCCGGCCTGATAACCGGCGGCCACTAGACCGAGCGAGAGAATGCTTAGGAACGACTTAGTACCTTTTCTCACCAGGCAAACTCCTCTGCGTGAACTTGGTTGGCTGGGGTGCCAGCGCGGAGCACGGTTTTTTCAACCGAGTGGGTCCAGCCGGTAGGGCCACAAATGAAGATGTCTGAGTCGACAAGTTTTGGTGCAATCTGAGCTAGGCGAACCAAGTCAGATCGTCCGGTGCCGTCGGCGTTCATCCATGAGGAGTGGTTGGCACGAGGGCCAGACATAACCTCAAGTTTGAAACCGCGGTGGCGGCAGAGAACCTGAATTTCTTCAAGCAGGGCCGCATCCTTGTCATTTCGAACACGATAGATCACTGTGACATCGCCGGGGCGAGCAGCCAGTGATTCGGCGAGTGCTCGAATTGGCGGGATGCCGATGCCTGAGGCAACCAAGACAACTTTTTCTTTGGTGCGGCGGTCTTCGGTGAAGACACCGTATGGGCCCTCGAGAAGAACCGGAGTGCCCGGTTTGATGTGCTGAAGCAGGCCGGTGTCATCGCCACGCTTGCCGATGGTGAACCGAACATAACGTGAGTTTGGCGCTGCCGAAATTGAGAATGGGTGAGGGCGCCACCACTGCGTTGGGGTGAGCACGCGCAGCATGTAAAACTGCCCGGCCTTGCCGCCAAGCTTGGCAACATTCTTGCCGCTCAGATAAATCGAACTGCTGTCGCTAGATGCCGAGACAACCGACTGAACCTTTAGGCCAACTACAAAGTGACGAAGCAACGGTGACAGCACGCGATACCAGGCCAGGTTGAAGACCACGAAGAGGTAAAGGGTTACCCAGAAGACGGTCTGAACCGGCTTGCCATGGATGTCGCTGCCAGTCGAGAACTGGTGCGGAACTGCTGCTAACACCGAGATGTAAGACATGATGTGAACCAGGTACCAGGCCTCATAGCTCATCTTGCGGCGGGCAAAGTTGAGCGAGGTAACGACAACGGCAATCATCAAGAACAAACCGATGGTTGCTGTCCACATGTCTGGCACGTTAACAAAAAGATTGACCATTTCGTCAACCAGGTTCTTGCCATCGGTGATTGCAAAGCTGGTTAGTGAGGCCAGAAAGTGCGCGACCACAAAGTAAAGCACCGGCTTGCCGAGTTTCTTGTGGGCCAGGGTGGCGCGGTCGTGGCCATAGAACTTGTCGATCCAGGGCACACGAGCAATAAGCAACATGTGGATGAGCAGAAGATCGGTGCCAACCAAGGCAGTCAAACGGCTTAGGGCGTTAAGGGCCGAAGGCACATCCGTGATGTGGGCAAGGCCGCCATCAACCAAGAACATTACGGTGACTGCGATAACGGTGCCCCAGGCAATTGCCTCAATCACGTCTTGGGCACGCTTTAGGCGCAGGAATTTCTTGTAGCCCAAGCGGACCTTGCCCGTTGGCTTCACGAAAGTTACCTGAGTTGTCATGCCTTCAGTCTTGCGAACCTGTCTGGGAGAAGTCTGGGAGCAACCTGCGTGTGACGTGTAAGTGTCACCAGGTTGACGGAGCTGGTTCCTTGCCCTTTGGCAGAGCCGAATCGGCCGCCCAGGTCTTCACCCAGGCCGGCAAAATCGGCTCAGGGCCAACCCAGTCGTGCGTGATTTCGAGAACTTCGGCCGGAGTGACGATTCCACGGCTCTTCTTCAAGAAGCGAATGCGCACGATGCCCTGGGTGTAAATCTCGCCGTTGACCACCATTCGCTGGTCAAAGTAGAAAGCGTGTTCGTCCCAACCAATCACCTTCGACTCCATGTCGAACTTCTGCCAAGGCATCAGTGATTTTCTGAATGTAATGGTCTCGGCAACCACCACCGGATACCAACCGAGGTCTTTCCAGTGCTTCCAGGTGCTTGATCGCAGAGCCAGGTCATAACGGCTCAAATCAAACAGCACCGGAAACTTGCCATTATTCATATGCTGAAAAACGTCAAGGTCGCTCGGCCAGACTCGAAACGAGCGCTTGCCAACATCAGACCAGTGCAGTTTTGAACGAAACCGCCATGAGACGAGTTCATAAAAGAGTCGCAGCCAAAGATTCACGAGTTACCTACTTCTAGAAGGGATTTACCAGATCTTGACGCGCAAAGATGGGTCTAACCACAACTTGTCGCCCGGCTTCACATCGAAGGCCTCATAGAAGGCATCGATGTTGCGCACGATCTGGTTGCAACGGAACTCCGCTGGCGAGTGAGGGTCGGTGGCCAGACGCTGAATCAGAATTTCATCGCGGCCCTTGGTGCGCCAAGCCTGAGCCCAGCTCAAGAACAAGCGCTGACGGCCGGTTAGGCCATCAACCACAGAATCTTCGCGGTCGCCAAGCATCATCTCGTAGGCCTTGTAAGCAATGCCCAAACCACCCAGGTCACCGATGTTCTCACCGATGGTTAGCTCACCGTTGACCTTGTGCTCGTCACCCAACTGCGATGGCGAAAGCTCGTTGTACTGCCCAATTAGCGCGCCGGTCAAGTTCTCGAATGCCTCGCGGTCGGCATCCGACCACCAAGACTCAAGCTTGCCGTCACCGTCATATTTGCTGCCCTGGTCATCGAAGCCGTGGCCAATTTCGTGACCGATGACGCCACCGATGGCACCAAAGTTCACGGCATCGTCGGTTGACAGTGAGAAGAACGGTGGCTGCAGGATGGCCGCCGGGAAGACGATCTCGTTGAAGCCAGGGTTGTAATAAGCGTTCACGGTCTGCGGAGTCATGAACCACTCATCGCGGTCAATCGGGCTGCCAATCTTGGCCAGCTCCTTTGCGGCACCCCAGGCCGAAACTCGGCGAACGTTGCCAACCAGGTCATCGCGGCGAATCTCGATTGAGCTGTAGTCCTTCCACTTAACCGGGAAGCCGATCTTCGGGGTGAACTTGTCTAGCTTGGTGAGCGCCTTGACCTTGGTCTCCTCGGTCATCCACTCGAGACCCTTAATGCTGTCTCGGTAGGCCTCGATCAGGTAGCCGACCAATTCATCCATACGTGTCTTGGCTTCGGACGGGAAGTACTTGTCGACATAGATCTTGCCGATGGCCTCACCTAGCGAACCCTCGACGAGTGAAACAGCGCGCTTCCAGCGGGCACGGTTCATCGGTGCACCGGTCAACTTGGTGCCATAGAAGTCAAATCGCTCGTTGACGAAGTCATCGCTCAGCAGGCTAGAGGTTGAGCGAATAACTTGCCAGGCCATCCATAGCTTGATGGTCTCAAGGTGATCGCTGTTCCAGAGACCAGACAGGCCCTCGAAGAAGCTCGGCATGCAAACGTTGAGCTCAGCTAAAACCTTGTCGTCGAACTGGGCCGCCTTCAACCAGATGTTCCAGTCAAAGGTCGGTGTCAGCGCCTCTAGCTGCGCGCGTGCGGTTAGGTTGTAGGTCTTCTCGGCGTCGCGAGTGGCCACGTTGTCCCAGTGCAGCTTGGCCATCTCGGTCTCGAAATGCATGATCTTGGCAGCGGCGGCGGCTGCTTCATCGGCATCCCAGCCGGCAAAGGTCAACATCTGGGCAATGTGAGGCACGTATGCATCGCGAATCTCGGCATGCTTTTCTTCGCGGTAATAAGCCTCGTCGGGCAAACCCAAACCACCCTGTGACATGTTGATGATGTAACGGTCAGGGTTGCCCTCATCATTGTCAACCCAGAGGCCAAACAGCCCCGATAGACCCTGGTGCTCATAGGTGCCAAGCAACTTGGTGGCATCATCGATCTGGCGAATCTGCTCGATCAGTTTCAGGTCGGCGGCAATTGGTGCTGCGCCGAGTTCGTTGGCACGCTCTTCATCCAAGAATGAGGCATAGAGGTCACCAATCTGCTGGCTAACCCCAGGCTGCGGGTCAGCGGCAGCGGCTTCAAGAACCTCGCGCACGGCGGCCTCAGAATCGTCGGCCAGCATCGCAAAAGCGCCATAAATTGCTTTATCTTCAGGGATGTCGACCTCGGCGAACCACTTGCCGTTCACATGCTGAAACAGGTCGTCCTGTGGGCGGATGTTGGCGTTGAGTTCATTGGCGTCGATGCCTGGCTTCATGCTCATTCCTACATCCTAAATCTCCCCGGCGACAACTAGCTCCAGCATTTGCCGCCCTGTTGTTCAGCGACCCCCGCGTTTACAATAAAAGGGTGGACCTTCAAAAAATCATCTTGTATTACGGCTTTGCTCCGGTTGCCGACCCTGTTGCGCTAAAGCTTTGGCAGAAGACCCTTTGTGAGTCTCTGGGTCTCAAGGGTCGCATCATAGTTTCGCAGCACGGCATCAACGGCACCCTCGGTGGCGACATGATGGCTTTGAAGAAGTATGTGCGCCAGACCCGTGAATATCCGGGCTTCGGCAAGATTGATTTCAAGTGGTCAGATGGCACCGGCGAAGACTTTCCGCGTCTATCGGTGAAGAACCGCGATGAGCTGGTTGCATTCAAGGCCCCCGATGAGGTTGAGGTTGACAAGTCTGGCGTGACCAACGGCGGCAAGCACCTGAAGCCCGCCCAGGTGAACCAACTGGTTGAAGAACGCGGCGATGACGTGGTCTTCTTTGATGGCCGCAATGCCTTCGAGGCCAAGATCGGCAAGTTCAAGAACGCCATCGTGCCTGATGTTCAGACCTCTCACGACTTCATTGCCGAGCTCGAATCTGGCAAGTATGACCACATCAAAGACAAGCCAATCGTCACTTACTGCACCGGCGGCATTCGTTGCGAAATTCTCTCTGCCGTGATGATTAAGCGCGGCTTCAAAGAGGTTTACCAAATCGATGGCGGCATCGTTCGCTATGGCGAGACCTTCAAAGACAAGGGCCTCTGGGAAGGCTCGCTTTACATCTTTGACGACCGCATGGTTCAAGACTTCAGCGATGAAGCAAAGGTCATCGGCGAATGTGAGAACTGTGGTGGTGCCACGAACTCGTTCCGCAACTGTGCCAACGTTGGCTGCAAAGACCTAGTTTTGCTTTGCGACACTTGCTATGCCGACCCAAGTCACTCGGAGCACAAAGACACCCATACCCGCGGCAAGCGACACGCTCAGCAGGTTGGCTAGCCCAATTTGCTGGGGATAACCCCTTTTTTGTCTGGACATTAGACCAGACATTGCGACTCTAGTCTTATGACTAGTTCAAACACACTCAAAAAAATCATCTCGATCGGCGCGGCCGCGCTGCTCGCAATTGGCGGTTCTCTCGTTTCAGCTGAAGCGGCTCACGCCACCACATCTTCAAACATCAACGGACTTTCGGTTTATCGCCTGAGTTCAGCAGCCCGCGGCGCCAGCTCAACTTACACCGTCACCGCTGGCTCATCAGAGCGCATTTCAAGCTTTGTCTATGACGAGACCTTTCCTGCTTTATCCGCCGGTGGTGCGCTCTCAGTCGCGTTCACACTTCCATCCGGTGTAACAATTCCGTATAACAACAGCCTTTCGGTGATTACTGCCACCTCAAGCTATTCATCCACGGCTGCCGCTACGACCGCCTCCCCTTACACGACTTACACCTACAACCTGACTGCCGATAACAACCGCATCTCAACCAATTTGCGCGCAAGCCTTCAGCTTCAAGGTTTGAGCACCGGTCAGTCGTTGAACGTGACCGCCGTCGTGACACTGGCCGGTAGCGCAGTCACACCGACCGGTTCACCGACTGGCACCTCTTCTGGTTTTGGTATGGGAGACACAGTGCGCGGAACCGGAGGCATCCTGACCTCGTCCGGCGACACCTATACCGCCAGCGCCGGTGACTTTGCTGTCACACCTCAGGTTAGCTACATGAACAACTGCATCTGGTCGGGCAGTTCAACCGTGACCGCAGGTCAGGTTTATCAAACGGTTTGGAGCAATGGCTCAGGCCCAGCGATCACCAGCAGTTATGCGTCGAGCTCTTACTTCGCCAGCACCACTCAGAACCTAGCGGGAACCTACGCATCTGGCTCGACATCATTCACCGTGCCTAACCCAGCGCCGGAAGTTTTGAGCATCAACCCTTCGGCAATCATCACGAACCTTCAGCCAGGTGACGCGATTGCCCCAACATTCAAGGTAGTGAAACAAGGCGCAACCGCAGACTTGCTCGAGCCATGCACACGTGACGAGGCTCTGCCTGCAGTCACAGGAACTGCAAACTCGTCAGCTGGTTCAGTCACACTGACGCTCACCCCTCCAACGACATCAGCGCACTATGCAGGTTGGTCAAACTTCGCTCTTTATGCCTGCGTTTCGTCGATTACAAACTGTGGTCAACGAAGCACATTCGGCCCGCCAAGCGCCAGCTTTGGCTACATGGGTCCGTTGCAGGCATCGACAACTTCGGTGACCATCGATGCTCAGCACATGATCGCGTTCTCAATCACCATGGGGCAACCAATGCCTCACTGGGACCCATCTGTGGAATACAAATACGTGGCTATTTACATGCCAAACCAGGGCACAAACTTCCAGGGCGTCACTGCCGTCTCGGCGCTTTATTCGGCTAGTGCACCCGTTTCGAACAGCAACTCGAACTCAAACTCGGGCAACAGCTCGAGCACCCCTTCGGTGAGCGTTCCAACCGCGGTTGCTCCAACTTGGCAGGCACCCTTGCTCAAGTCAGTTGTGGCTATCGGCAAGAAAATCGAAACCTTGGGTGGCACTCTTGCTCTCACCGACGGTGACTTTTCAAGCTTGAAGTCGGTGACCATTGGCGGCAAGAATGTTGCCTTCACCACCGCTTCAAACGGCTCGGTTTCGATCCCGGTTCCGGCTGGCACCAATGGCACCAGCGCAGACCTAGTGGTTACCTTCACCGGCGGCATGATGACCATCCAAGATGGCATCAAGTATGTTGCCCCGGTTGACGTGGCCAAGGTTGCCGAGTCAACGATCAGCGGCTTCGCAAAAAACTCGATGAAGGTCAGCCCGGCTTTGGCTGCCTCGATTCAGTATGCGGCTCAGATTAACCGAACCGCTAACTCAGTGGTTTGCACCGGTTATGCAGCATCAAAGGCAGGGGTGGCAGCAGCAACCGCACGCGCCACCGCAACCTGCGGTTATGCAACCAAGGTCAACGACCTGCTTGTGAACAAGACCGTCAAGGTTTTGGTGAACGCAAAGCTTGCCAAGGCAGCTTCGGTTGGCATCAAGGTCTACAAATAACAACTCCTCAGCAGCTGCTTTAAGAGGCGGTTGCTAAGGGCAGTTTCTGAGCTCTAGACAGAGTTTCGAGAGGGTGCATCCCGCTGGTTTAGCCGGCAGGAGGCACCCTTTTGAAATGTCCGGACATTCCGGGGTTACCCTGAGTTTCCTTCAATTTGGCAAATTCACCCCTGCTATTACTAGCCCTTATGACTCGATCAAACTCACTAAAAAAACTTGTATCAATCGGCGCAGCCCTGCTGCTTGCCGTCGGTGGCAGCCTGGTTGCTGCTGAGCCAGCATCGGCTGGAGTAATTCCTACTCCACAAACAGGAGGAATGGGTGGAGGACCCCTCTTCTACGCGGCTCCTGGCACTTACTCAGAGGGTGACACGGTCGTCGTTGGAACGGGCAGTTGGAATACCGGTATGGCCACGCTAACATCCGCTACGCATGAATGGTTCAAATGTACTTCGGCAACGGCCTCAACCTCAGACTCAAGTGTTTGCACTCCTATAAACGGCGGCGCACCGGTGAATGCTGCCACGTATCAGGGGTCACTCCTTACAACCACCTATGTGATTCAGCAGAGCGATATTGGGTATTGGCTTCGAGTAAAGGTTACCGCGGTTGCTACCGTAGTAGCTGGCGATGGTGGGACAAGCGTGCCTGTAACAATCACCACCACAAATGCCGTTGTTGCCGCTCCCGTTGCAACCTTCAACGCAAATGGGGGGACTTCCGGTTCGATTACGAGCCTAACTGGTAACGTAATTTGGCTTCCAAGTATCCAACATGGTGGCAGTCAGTCGTTGCCTACACGAGCTAACTGCTTCTTTGGCGGGTGGTCTTCATCAGCAAGTTCGATTACGCCTGAAAACACCAACAGTGCAACTGCATTGATGACTTCAAAAACTTATTACGCGATCTGGTCAGGCTCTTGCTTGACAGTCGCACCTCCGGTCACAACTTCAACGACCGTGGTTGCGCCGGTTGCAGAATCAGCTAAGCCACTTCCTACCTGGGCAGCCCCAATCCTGAAGCAGGTGCCAAACCTGAGCAAGACTCTAACCACCGAAGGTGGCAAGGTTGGCTTGAGCGACGGTGACTACTCAAGCTTGAAGTCGGTGACCATCGGCGGCAAGTCCGTTGCGTTCTCGATCGACGCCAAGGGTGACGTTTCGATTCCGGTTCCGGCCGGCAAGGGCGGCACCTCTGCAGACCTAGTGGTCACCTTTGCAGGTGGCTCAATGGTTATCCAGGATGGCATCAAGTATGTGACCCCAACCGACGTGGCAACTGTGCCTGAGTCTGGTCTGGCTGGTTTCGCAAAGAAGTCTGCCAAGCTGGGCAGCGCTCTGACCGCGGCGATTCTTTATGCAGCTCAGGTTGACCACAAGGCCAATGCCATCCAGTGCAGTGGCTATGCAAGCTCAAAGGCAGACATTGCTTTGGCAACTGCTCGCGCAACCGCAGCTTGCGCTGTGGCAACCGGTGCCTATGACACCCTGACCAAGTCAAACGTGGTTGTGGTTGTCAACAAGGCAAAGGCTAAGACCTCACCAGTTGGCATCAAGGTCTACCACTAATAATCAGCTCAAACAGAAATCGCCCTCCCGGGACTCAAAATCCGGGAGGGCGATTTCCTTTTGGGGGAAGTGCCTAACTCAACGAAGAGAAAAAGTTAGAACTTTGGGCCGTGGTCTCGTGGGCCCTTGCCATCCTTAGGGCCAAAACCCTTACCCTCGCCTGGGCCACCGAAGGCAGGTGCCTTCAACGTTGCGTCATAAGCGGTGGTTAAGGTGCCAGTGGTGGTGGCGGTTGCCTTGCCGGCAGCGTCAACCACGATGGTTACCAAGACCGGGCTTGCATCGGTCTTCGAGTTGTAGACGGCAACGTTATATGTGCCGGCAGTCTTAGGGGTCATGAAACCAAGGGTTCCGGTGACGGTGCCGTTTGCCAAGGCGGTTGCTTCGAAACGAGCAGGGTGCCCACCGGTAGTTGGCTGGGTGGTCGGCGCGGTGCCGGTGTAGGTATAGGCGATGAATAGGCCGCTGTGTTCAGCAACTTCTAGATCGGTGACTGTGGTTGGCACACCGGTGATGGTTGCAGCAAGAGTTGACTCAACACCGTTGAAGCGTGGTCCGCGCTTGTGACCGTCCTGAGCATCGCCAGAAGCGCCACCCCAAGTTGGTGCTGCGGTGCCGGTTGAGGCTGAAGCGGCCGCCTTGAACGATGAGTGCTTTACTGATGCAAATGATGGGGTGGCGAATGCTGCCCCGGCTAGAACTACAGCGCCAGCTGCGATTGCAGTTAGCTTCTTAGTCTTGTTTTCCATTTGGTGGTTCCTTTCGTTGGATTGCGGATCCACTAACGAACCTAGGCAAGTTGAAAATCTGAAAGGGCCAAATTCAGGATGCTGTGAGTGTCTTGACAGGTACCTCTCAGGTTCGCTTGACCGCGTGGGCAATTCTCAGGTTCAGCGATTCGAGTTCAATCAACACCGCGGTTGCGCCCCAAACCTTGTTACGTTTTCGATTAGTTAACTCGTGCACTACGCCTGCACGCTCAAGTGCATCCATTGCTTCGTAAATGCTTTGGCTGCTTGCGCCCAACAGAGTTTCAGCCTGCTCAGCAGAGAGCACCGGGTTCAAAATCAATAATTTGATGAGCCGCTCGGCTGCACTGCCAGCGCGTGGTTTCGCTGTTGCCAACCAGGCTTCTGGCATTGTTTCAATGTGCAAGGCCGAGACGAGGGCTTCACGCCCGCTGATCTGTGCAGCCAGGGCCAAATTCAAAACCAACTCGTCGACATTGCCAGACCGATAGTCAATTAGCGTTTGAAAATATTTTCCTTGGTTAGCAACCAACGCCGAGGCCACCGGAGTTAGCACTCGTCGGCTAACACCCCTGCGCCTGAACACCGCGCTGATTATTGCGCGACCAACTCGGCCGTTGCCATCAGTGAATGGGTGAATCGACTCGAATTGGGCGTGCCCAATGGCCGCCTGGGCCACAACCGGCAAATCATCGCGATTCAAAAATGAGATGAGGTCGAGCATGTATTTTTCAACCAGATCTGGGGGCGGTGGGATGTAGTCGGCTAGGTACGGCGAATAATTGCTCCCGCCAATCCAGTTTTGAACATCTCGGAACTTGCCGGCGAAACGCGATTCAATTTCATCCTCAGCCAACAGAGTTTGGTGAGCGTTCAAAAGAGCATCGATGGTGAAACGGCCTGAAACACCCACCTGATTGACGAGTTTTGCGATGGCCTCGGCCCCGGCAGCCATCAATGATGCGCTTTGGTTGGCCTTTGAACCAGCGATTGCCCTGGCAAAGTCTTCAGTGGATGCCTCGATGGATTCAATTTTTGATGAGGCGATTGAGTCTGTTCGGATCAAAAAATTTGCCATCGTGTTGAGCGAGGCGGCACTGCCCGAATCAACCTCGCGCAGGTCAGCAACTGCCGTTTCAAGCGGGGAAACCAAGCGTGGGTCTGCCTGATATACGAGCTCTGCGATCATCGGCGGAATTGAGACTTGGATTTCTGTGAGTGTGCGATCTTGCTTCGAACCGCCACGACTGGCCTGTCGGTAGGTTCTTGTTTCAGAGGTGTGGGCCGGCCAAATTGTCACAGCCTCCTCCTAACCTTGAATAACTCGAAACTTATTCTGACTTATTGCTTTAACCCAGAATAAGACCAACCTCATACGTCTTGTCAAGAGGTGTCGATAAACTAAGGCAGGGCAACAGGAAAAGGACAAATTGGGCTTTTTAGAGAACTTCGAGAAGGGCTTGGAGCGCATTGTTAATGGCGCTTTCAGCAAGACCTTCAAATCGGAAATTCAGCCTGTCGAAATCGCTGCGGCCATCCGTGCCGAAATGGATTCAAAAGCCAGCATTCTGAGCCGAGACCGCATTCTTGCCCCCAACACCTTCAGCGTGAGTTTGGCCACCCCAGACTTCAAGCGCATGGCCACCCTGGGTGATGCCCTGATTGCCGAACTAACCGACCTAAGCACCCGTCACGCCGTGAAGCAGGGCTTTCAGTTTGGTGCCGCTTTGGCCATCAAGTTGGTTGAAGACCAGACCCTAAACATGGGCCAGGTCACCGTGCGCTCGACCAGCCAAAACACCAAGGTTGAGTGGATGCCCACACTTGACGTTGCGGGCAAACGCTTCTTGCTCAACAAGTCACACACCTCGGTTGGCCGTGATGCCAGCGCCGACATTCAAATTGATGACAACGGTTTGAGCCGCAAGCACTTTGAAATCATCTGGGATGGCAAGAACGCCGCCGTTCATGACCTGAAGAGCACCAACGGCACGAGCGTAGCCGGCAAGAAGATAGATGAGGTCGCGATTGCCGACAACACTGTGATTTCGGCCGGCCGCAGCGAGTTCACCTTCCGAGTGATTGCGAGAACCATCAGTGAGTGAGTTAGCCCTCTTCATCGTTCGCCTCGGTTTTGTGGCCGTTCTCTGGATCTTCGTGTTCAGCATCATCTCGGTGATTCGGGCAGACCTTTTCGGCCAAAAGGTGGTCAGCCGAGTGGCTGCTGCCAACGCCCCCGAGGTTGTCTCGGCACCGGTTGGCAACGCCGCGCCGATTGCTGGTTCACCCACTTTGGTCAGTGAACCAACCGGCAGCAATGCATCGAAACTTGTGATTCTCGAGGGTGAGAAAACCGGCCAAATGGTTCGCCTCGACCGCCGCGAAATAACCATCGGCCGCAGCCCCGACTCTGACCTGATCGTTGACGATGAGTATGCCTCGACCCATCACGCCAAGTTGATTTTGATTAACAACGATTGGCTGATTCAAGACCTGAACTCAACCAACGGCACATACCTGGATGGCAGCCGAGTTGGCACCCCAGCCGTGGTCAAACTGAACACCCCGGTTCGAGTTGGCAAGACCGTCTTCGAGCTTCGAAGCTAGGAAGACAGTGGCAATCAAGACCATCAGCTATGCGGCCTCAGACATTGGCCGCGTGCGTTCGAGCAACCAAGATTCTGGTTATGCCGGTTATAACTTGTTCTTCGTTGCCGACGGCATGGGTGGTCACGCTGGTGGAGACATCGCCTCGGCCCTGGTGGCCCAGCGCGTTGCCCTTGCCGATGAGCTGTATGACTCACCTGAAAAAGCCGGTGAAGTTCTAAAAGAAACCATTTGGCAGGCCAACGCCATGCTGCGGCAATCTTGCGTTGAACACCCAGAACTTTCGGGCATGGGCACCACCTTCTCTGGCATGGTCATCGTCGGCGATAAAGCCACCATCGCTCACATCGGTGACTCACGCATTTATCGCGCCCGCGGCGGCGAGGTCAAGCAGATCACCGCCGACCACACCTTCGTTCAGCGCCTAGTTGAAACCGGCCGAATCACTGCCGAAGAAGCCTTGGTTCACCCGCGCCGCAGCGTTTTGATGCGTGTGCTCGGCGACATGGAAGAGTTCCCTGAGATCGACATCGAAACCTACGATGTCTTGCCTGGCGACCGCTGGATGCTGTGCTCGGATGGCCTCTCAGGCGTGGTTCCGGAGAGTGTCATGGACCGCCTGATGCTTTCGAAGATTGACTCAGACGAAGCCACCGAATTATTGGTCGGCGAAGCGCTCGAGTTTGGTGCGCCCGACAACGTCACCGTGGTTTTGGTAGATGTCGTCACCGCACGCACCCAAATTGACTTCATCCCCTCGGCTCGCTTTGTTGGTTCTGGTGCCAACGATGTGGTCATCGATGACCGCAAGGGCCGCCGGTTCCTCAAGATTCTGAACCCGCTCAACCTGCCAGACCTGATTCTTGGCCGCAGCGAAGACCCAACGGATTATGCGCCTGAGTCGGATGAGTATCTCGAAAAGATTTTGTTGGAAACCCGCGCCAAGATTCGGTGGCGCTACGTTCGCCAGCTGGCCACGGTGCTATTGATCATTTCGGCAGTGGTTGCCGGCGTTCTGGGCATCTATAACTGGAGCCAGAACCGCTATTACATCGCTGAAAAAGACGGTTACGTGACCATTTATAAGGGCATCCGCGAGTCTCTCGGCCCGTTGAAGTTCTCGGTGGTCTACAAAAAGACCGCCATCACCCTGGCAGATCTGCCTGAATACCAGCGCTACCTGGTTGAGCGCTCCATCACCGCAACCGACCTCAAAGATGCCGGCCGCATTCTTGGTGAGTTGCAAAAGGTGGTGCGCAAATGAGTTTCTCGAACCTAACCGAATCAATTCGCATCCCGAAGATCATCCGAGTGATCCCGCGCAACCGAAACATCGAGGCTTATCTCTTGGTGTTTGCCCTCGGCCTCTTCGCATTTGAGCTGACCCAGATTCAGCTCTCGGTGCTTCAGGTTTTGCGGCCAGACTTCTGGGGTTACTTCCTACCCTTTACAGCAGCAGTTGCGGCCATTCACATCGTGCTGCGCCTGCGCGCGAGCGAGGCCGATTCACTGATTTTGCCGATCGGCGTGGTGCTCAACGGCCTTGGAATTTCAGAGATCTACCGGCTCGACCTGCACACCCAGGCAATCAACGGCACCGAGCTTTTTGCAGGCAAGCAGATTGCCTGGACCTGCCTGGCGATTGCCGTGGCCGCCATCGTTGTGATTTTTGTGCCGAGCCACCTGTTCTTGCGCCGCTATGTTTACCTATCGATGTTCATCGGTGTTGGACTGTTGCTCTCCCCGATGCTGCCGTTCATCGGCCGCAGCATCAATGGCGCCCGCCTCTGGATCGGCATCGGGCCGCTGACTTTTCAGCCGGGTGAGTTGGCCAAGATTGCCCTGACCGTGTTCTTCGCCGGTTACCTGGTGACCCGCCGTGATTCACTCGCGATTGTTGGCCGCAAGGTGTTTGGTGTGCGCATTCCGCGTGCGCGAGAACTCGGCCCGATCATCTCCATCTGGGTGGCCAGCCTCATGGTTCTTGTGCTTCAGCACGACCTCGGCACCTCGCTGCTCTACTTCGGCCTGTTCATCGTGATGATTTATGTGGCCACCGGCCGTGCCATCTATGTTGTGGTTGGCCTTTCGATGTTCTTCTCGGGCGCACTGGTTGCCAGCCGCGTTGCCGACTATGTGACCAGCCGTTTCGACGCCTGGCTAAACCCTTTTGACCAGGCTCACTATGACGCGGTCGGCGGCAGCTATCAGTTGGTTCAGGGCATCTTCGGCCTGGCCCACGGCAATCTGCTCGGCGCAGGTCTCGGTGGCGGTTTGCCTCAACTTGTCCCGCTGGCCGAGAGTGACTTCATCATCGCCTCACTCGGTGAAGAACTAGGCCTTGTCGGCATGTTCGCCATCCTGGTGCTTTATTTGCTGTTGGTTTCACGCGGTGTGCGCATTGCCTTCAACCACAACGATGACTTCTCGAAGCTGCTGGCAGTTGGCCTTTCTTTTGTGATTGCGCTTCAGCTTTTCATCGTGATCGGCGGCGTAACCCGCGTTGTTCCGCTAACCGGCCTCACCACCCCGCTCTTGGCGGCCGGTGGTTCATCGCTGATTGCTAACTGGATCATCATCGGTGTGCTCTTGCGAATCTCAGATTCAATGGGCAGCGGCAGTCGCGTGTTTGGGGCGGTGAACTAATGAATAAAGAACTTCGCCGAGTGAGCATCGTGATTTTCATGATGTTCCTGTCCCTCTTTGTTGCCAGCACCTCGATTCAGGTGCTTTCGGCCGAGACCCTTTCGCAAGACCAGCGCAATGTTCGCTCGGTTTACGACAGCTATAAAAAGCAGCGTGGTTCGCTCTTAGTCGATGGCCAGCCGATTGCCTACTCAAAGCCTTCGGACGACGTCTATCACTACATCCGCACGTATACGAGCCCGATGTATTCGGGAGTGACCGGATTCTTCTCGAACTACCAGGGCGCCACCGGCCTCGAATCAGCGATGAATTCATACTTGACCGGCCAAAACTCGGCTCAGTTCTTTGAGCAAATCAGCGCGCTGTTCTCGGGCAACCCGGTGACCGGCGCATCGGTTGAACTGACCCTTGACCCGGTGGTTCAAAAGGCTGCCTACGATGCCCTCGGCAGCATGACCGGTGCCGTGGTTGCCATCGAGCCGAAGACCGGCAACATTCTGGCATTGGTTTCAAAGCAGGGTTTTGATGCCAATAAGTTGGCCGTGCACAACGGTGTTGAATCAACCAACAACTACAACGCACTGTTGAATGACAAGAATGAGCCGCTGAAGAACCGCGCCACCACCGAACTGTTTGCGCCGGGTTCGGTCTTCAAGATTTTGGTGGCCACGGCTGCCATCGAAAGCGGCAAATACACCCCCGAAAGCACTCTGCCAAACCCGCTCAAGTTCAAGCTGCCGGGCACCAATGTTTATGTGCAGAACTCGGGCGAGGGCAAGTGCGGTGGCAAGGCCACGGTTTCAATTGCCGATGCCCTGCGCTTCTCGTGCAACGTGCCAATGGCCCAGCTTGGCATTCTGCTTGGCCAAGACACCATCCGCGCCCAGGCCGAAAAGTTTGGCTTCGGCAAGAGCATCAAGGTGCCGCTTTCAATCACCCCAAGCGTTTATCCAACCGGCATGGATGATGCCCAGACCGCGCTTTCGGCCTTTGGCCAGTTCGACGACCGCGTTACCGTGATGCAGGTGGCCATGATGTCTGCCGCGGTTGCCAATGGCGGAATGATGATGAAGCCAAACATGGTGGAAAGCGTTCTTTCATCGAACCTGGCAGCGCTAAGCACACCAACGCCTAGCTCACTGGGCAACCCGATGAGCGCCGAGACCGCGGCGAAGGTGCGCGACATGATGATTGGTGCGGTTGCTCGCGGGGTTAGCTCAAACGCTCAGATCAAGGGCATCTCGGTGGCTGGCAAGACCGGAACCGCCCAGAACGGTCAGGGCGAGCCGTACACACTTTGGTTCACCGGTTTTGCACCGGCCGACAACCCTCGGGTTGCCGTTGCGGTGGTTGTCGCCAACGGCGGTGGCATGGGTCAATCGGGCCGAGGCAACTCTCTTGCCGCCCCCATCGCCAAAAAGGTCATGGAGGCGGTGTTGCGCAAGTGAAGCCAGAAGCAGGTCAACTATTCGGCGGTCGTTACAAACTGATCAGCCGCATTGCCATCGGTGGCATGGGTGAGGTTTGGCTCGCCGAGGATGAAGTTATCCTGCGCCAAGTTGCCATCAAGATTTTGAAGCAAGAATTCATGGGTGACCCAAGCTTCATCGAGCGCTTCCGCATCGAGGCAAAGCACGCTGCGATGGTTAACCACGAGGGAATTGCTAACGTCTTTGACTACGGCGAGGATTCTGGCTGGGCCTACCTAGTCATGGAATATGTGCCGGGAGACTCACTTGCCCGCATCCTTGAGCGCGACAAAGTCATCCCTGAAACCAAGGTCATGGACATCGTGGCCCAAACCGCACGTGCGCTTTATGCGGCACACGAAGCCGGCCTGGTGCACCGCGATGTGAAGCCGGGCAACCTGCTGATCACGCCCGAAGGCCAGGTCAAAATCACCGATTTCGGCATCGCCCGCGTTGCCGACCAGGTTGGCCTAACCGCAACCGGCCAGGTCATGGGCACGGTTCAATACCTCTCACCAGAGCAAGCCACCGGCAAGCCGGCGACCCCGGCCACCGACATTTACTCACTGGGCATCGTTGCCTATGAATGCCTGGCTGGCAAACGTCCGTTTGGCGGCGACTCTCAAATGATCATCGCCATGTCGCAAATCAACGACATTCCGCCGGCGCTGCCCGAAGAGATCGACGAGCGCGTTCGCAAGCTGGTCATGTCTTGCCTTTCAAAGAAGCCAAGCGGCCGACCTGAAAACGCACTGATTCTTGCCCAGCGCGCCGAGGCACTGCTGCCAACCGCACCACGCTCACAAGCTGCCACCGAATTGATTCAGCAAATCAAGCAGGTAACCGACCGAACCACCGAGATTGCAACCGTTACCGACACCGCGCCGCAGCCAACCCAGCCGATTGTTTGGCCATGGGTTGCCGTCATCGTGGTGCTTGGTTTAACCGCGGTTTCCGTGGTGGTCGCCATCATCATTGGCTCGATGACACCGGTGCCGGCACCGACAGTCACAGTCACGCCTTCAAGCCAACCAACCTGGTCAACCACATCGGCCAGCCCAACTGCTCCGGCCCCGGTCACCGTTCTGCTTGCCGACATTCAGGGTCAGCCGGTTGCCGACGTGCTCACCTCGCTAAACGCCCGAGGCTTGGTGGTTGAGCCAGTTGCGGGTGACACCGTGCCGGTTGATGACCCTAGAGCGATGACGGTCTATGACGCCACTCCGCTTGGCAACATTCCGGCAGGCTCAAATATTCGTGTTTTTTACTATGTTCCAGCAAGCACCGAACCAAGCCCAACTCCTGTGGCAACCCAGTAATTCTGGGTGAAAACTCAGAGTCAATAAGTAGACTGATAAGCCGGTTCACAAGGCCGGTTCACAAGTGAAAGTAGAGCATTAGGTGTCATCAAACCAGCGCGTAATTGCAGGCCGCTATGAGGTAGGAAACCTCATCGGTCGTGGTGGCATGGCCGATGTCTATGAGGGTGTCGACACCCGTCTTGGCCGAACCGTGGCAATCAAACTGCTCAAGGCAGACCTTGCCAATGACCCAAACTTTGAGGCCCGCTTCCGTCAAGAAGCCCAGGCTTCGGCCCGCATGGCTCACCCAACCATCGTTCGTGTTTATGACGCCGGCGAAGATGTGGCCGTTGACTCAAACGGCAACACCAACCGCCACCCATTCATCGTCATGGAATATGTGAACGGCAAGCTGCTTCGCGACCTGCTGCAAGAGCGCCGCTTGACCCTGCAAGAAACCATTGATTTCGAAACCGGCGTGCTCACCGCACTCGAGTTCTCGCACCGCGCCGGCATTGTGCACCGCGACATTAAGTCGGCCAACGTAATGATCACCGAGGCCGGCCAGGTCAAGGTCATGGACTTCGGCATCGCCCGCGTGGTTTCAGAAAACTCGGCGACTGTCGCGCACACCAGCGGCATCGTTGGCACCGCACAATACTTCTCACCAGAGCAGGCCAAGGGTGAGTCGGTCGATGCTCGCACCGACCTCTACTCTGCCGGCGTTTTGCTTTATGAAATGCTTGCCGGCCGCCCACCATTCAAGGGTGAGTCAGCCGTTTCAGTCGCCTATCAGCACGTCAGCGAAGCTGTTGTTCCGCCTTCAGAGTTTGACCCAAACGTCTCGGCAGAGATGGATTCGGTGGTTTTGCGCGCCCTCGCGAAGGACCGCAACGAGCGCTTCCAGTCGGCCGAGGAGTTCCGCGAGCACCTGCTTGCCGCTTACACCGTGGTTCTTGAAAACACCCCGGATGAGTTGCCGGCCCACGCTCTTGCCTTCGAGCCAGAGCCTGAGGTTGAGACCCCATCGATTGACCTGCCGGCAGAAGAAGTGTCTGCCGAAGCCGAGCCAGTTTCAACCGCTGATGAAGTTGCTGAGCCGATCACCCCAGCGTTTGCGCCAACCGAGGTTTTGACCACGGGCTTCGACGAGTTTGATGCTTTGCTTGCTGCAGCCGGCGCCGAAAAGACTGAAGTAGTGGCCGAGGCTCCGGTTACTGAGCGCGTTTCGGTTTCGGCACCTGTCGCCGCCGAAGGCACCGAGGGCCCGCAGACGAATCCGTTTGAATCACTTGGTGTTGAGTTGCCAACCGCTGCTCAACCAACCATCAAATACATCCCAACAGAGAAGCCAAAGTCCAACCTGATCTGGGGCATTGGTTCTGGCGCTGCAGTGGTTCTCATCGGCCTAATGGTTTGGTTGTTCACACTGAACAGCTTCAACCTGAACATCAACCCGGGTTCATCGGGCATTGCGGTTGCCGACGTCACTAACAAGACCTACACCGATGGCTTCAACACCCTGACCGCACAGCACCTGCTGGTCAATAAGGTCTACGAGGCCAACGAAACCATCCCACTAGACACCATCATCCACACCGACCCGGTTGCCGGCACCAAGGTTCCAGACAACACTTCGATCACCGTTTATGTCTCGTCTGGTAAGACCACCGTCAAGGTTCCGGGCACCCTAATTGGCATGACCGAGAGCGAAGCAACCGCGGCCCTGATGGCTGCGCAGCTAACCCTGGGCACAATCACTCAGGCCAACAGCGCAACCGTTCCGGCCGGCAAGGTCATCGAAACCGACCCAATCGCCAATGCAGATGTTGCCTCGGGCAGTGTCGTGAATCTTGTCATTTCAAATGGCCAGGTCATGGTCCCTGATGTTCGCAACCTCGGTACGTCAGAGGCGCAAAGCAAGATGTCTTCGCCTGAGGTTGACCTTACCGTCACCATCGCAGTTCAGGGTGGCAGCTGCCCGGCCGGCAAAACCCAGGGCACCATCGTGGTCGATCAGTCAATCATGCCCGGTCTAACCCCACAGGGCAGCGCAGTGATCTTGTACGTAGGTTGTAACTAGAGCTTAACTAAAGGTGAAAGCGATTTGGCGCGGTCTGCTGCGCCGGTAAGGCCGATTGATTCGAGCCAGTTGCCGAGCATCTGGTAGCCGCCTTCGGTGAGCACCGACTCCGGGTGATACTGAACGCCATAGATTGGCAAGCTCTTGTGCTGCAGAGCCATTATGACTCCACCCTTTGAATTCTGCCCAGGGATGGTTCGCGCCGTGACGATCAAATCTTCTGGCACGGTCGAGTCCACTACGGCAAGCGAGTGGTAGCGAGTGGCCGTGAACGGGTTCGGGACATCCTTGAAGACCAAAGAGTTGTCGTGCTGAACCTCAGAGGTCTTGCCGTGCATCAGTTCTTCAGCGCTGGTGACCGTTGCACCCATTGCCTCGGCGATGGCCTGGTGGCCAAGACAAACTCCAAAGATTGACTTACCGGTTTGCAGGGCCAACTTCACAGTTGGAATGCTCAGTCCAGCGGCCGCCGGGGTGCCCGGGCCAGGGCTCAAAAGCACCGCGTCATACTTGGCAAGCAGGTCAGGCAACTCGGCTTCGGTCACAACATCGTTGCGCAAAACCTCGGTCTCTGCGCCAAGCTGCTGCAGATAACCGTTCAGCGTGTAAACGAAGCTGTCGTAGTTGTCGAGAACCAAAATCTTTGTCATGTTGATTTAAGCCTACCTCCAACGCCCAAGGCATTAGAATTACCGCATGCCTGAATCATCATCACGTAAGAAGCCTGTCAAGGTTTCAAAGCCTCGCGCGCCAAAGTTGCCGACCGAGAACACCGAAGAACTGCCTAACCCGGTCTGGTTCAAGCCAGTCATGTTTGGCTTTATGATCCTCGGCCTCGTCTGGATCATCACCTACTATGTGTCGAGCGCACAGTTCCCACTTGGTGCCGGCACCCCGTGGAACCTTCAG
>CANGGL010000013.1 GCA_947453465.1 Microbacteriaceae bacterium
CGTCATCGTCGGTGGAATTTCACCGGGCCTTCAGATTGGCTCGCCGGGCCCCTGGGGTGTGGTTGGGCTTGCCTTCTTTGGTGTGATGACGGCGATTCCGCTGATTATGTTTGGCACCGCGGCCAAGTATCTGCCGCTGAGTTATGTTGGCCTCCTGCAGTACATGACGCCAACCATTCAGTTCATTCTTGCCCTAGCTGTGTTTCACGAGCCGATGCCGCTTGCCCGTTGGGCCGGTTTCATCATCGTTTGGATAGCGCTCGGTTTCTTGACCGCAGACATGCTTCGGCAGGCCCGCGCACGTCATATTTTGTCCAAATAGTTCCGCTGGTGGCGGAAAAGACCCCGTAGCAAAAAACGAAACATAATCTTTACATTCGAAGTCCAGGTGCCCTTAGGCAACGAATATCGTTGTAGAGATGCCATTTGGTTGCGCTATTCGTTGTTTGGTGCAAATCGATGACGTATTTCGATGACGAATTCTTACCGATTGCTACTCAAGGTTGCTTGGCACTAGAAATCCTTTTTACATTGAGGATTTGTTCTAACTAAACTGGTCTCAGACAGCCGAACGGGATCCGCCGTTTCGGCTGCTTATCTAACTAGGAGAACTACATGAGCTTATTTGCTTCGAAGCGCAAGGCAGTTACCGCTGCTGTTGCAGCCGTTGCTGCTGTAGCACTAACCACCGGAACCACCCTTCCGGCAAACGCAGCTGACAACCAGCTAACCGTTGGCGCAATCGTGCCACTAACCGGCGCACTTTCATTCCTTGTTCCACCTGAGATCGCAGGTATCCACCTAGCTCTTGACGAGATCAACGCAGCAGGCGGCGTTCTTGGCAAGCAGGTTAAGCTTGCTGGCATCCTTGACGAGGCCGACGGCGACAGCCCAGCTGTTTCACAGGACTCAGCAACCAAGCTACTTGCAGCCAAGGCAGACCTAATCATCGGTGCAGCTTCATCAGCTCGTACCCGTTTGGTCATCAACAAGATCACCGGCGCGAAGGTTGTCCAGATCTCTGGCTCAAACACCGCTCCTGACTTGACCAACTGGAAGGACAACGGTTTCTACTTCCGTACCGCTCCTTCAGACCTTCTACAGGGTCGCGTTCTTGCTAACCAGGTTCTTCAGGATGGCGCTTCAAACGTTGCGATCCTGTACCAGGACACCTCATACGGTGTCGGTCTAAACACCCAGGCAAAGGCAGTTCTTGTAAAGGGTAAGGCAACCGTTAACTCAATCTCATTCCCTGAGACCGAGACCAACTTTGCTTCATACATCGACAAGGCTCTAGCTGGTAAGCCAGACGCGATCATCATCATCTCGTACAACGAGTCAAAGAAGATCATCCCGGCTCTACAGGCAAAGGGCTTCTCAGGCGGAAACCTCTACCTAGTTGACGGTAACGCGGTTGACTACTCAGCAGAAACCTATGCTTCATACCTAAACGGTGCAAAGGCTTCGATCCCTGGTAAGGCTCTTGACGCAGCATTCAAGGCTCGCCTTGTTGCTTCATACAAGAAGTACACCGGCAAGGTCCTAACCGACTTCACCTACGGTGAGTCACTATACGACGCAGTCATCATCGGTGCACTTGCTGCACAGGCTGCTAAGGACGCAACCGGCACCGGCATCAAGTCACAGATCACCGAGATCTCAAAGGCTGGCGCTGGCAAGGTTACCGTTACTAGCTACGCAGCTGGTCTAAAGGCTCTAAAGGCCGGCAAGAAGATCAACTACGATGGCAAGACTGGTGCGATCGAGTTCGACAAGAACGGCGACCCAACCGGTGCATTCATCGGTATCCACCGTTACAGCGCTGACGGCAAGTTCAAGTTGGTTAAGACCGTACTTGGTAGCTCAGTTAAGTAATCCACTTCTAGCCAACCTCGGTTGGTAAGACAAAACCCCCGGTCATTGACCGGGGGTTTTGCTTTGCCCGCAGACCCCCAATGAATGGGGAACCCAAACAGGGAAGCCCTATCCGCCTAAGAAGAAGCCCCACAGAATACTCTGCGGGGCTTCTTCTTGCTTGAGGTGGCTGTTATAGCTCGGCTAGGTTTCCTAGGTAGAGCTCAACCATCTTCGGGTCGTTCAGTAGTTCGCGACCAGTGCCGGTGTGGGCATCGGTGCCGTGGTCTAGGACGTAGGCACGATCACAGATCTGTAGGCAGCGACGTGCGTTCTGTTCAACCATGATGACGGTTACGCCAGCGTGGTTGACTTCACGCACGCGTAGGAAGGCTTCATCTTGGCGAACCGGTGAGAGGCCAGCAGATGGCTCGTCGAGCAGCAACACCGATGGGTCAACCATCAATGCGCGACCCATGGCAACCATCTGGCGCTCTCCACCTGAAAGCGAACCGGCCTTCTGCGCACGGCGAGTGCCAAGGTCAGGGAAGATGCTGGTGACGAAATCGAATCGCTCCTGGAAACGCTTTGGGGTCTGGAAGACACCCATCTCAAGGTTCTCTTCGATGGTCAGGCTAGGGAAGACGTTGTTGGTCTGAGGCACGAAAGCCACACCTTTTTCAACCAACTTATTGGCCTTGAGGCCGGTGATGTCTTCACCGTTGAGCTTGATCTTGCCCTCGCGAACGTTGACCTGGCCAAAGATTGCCTTCAGCAGGGTTGACTTGCCGGCGCCGTTAGGGCCGATGATGCCGATCAATTCGCCTTTGTTGGCCACCAATGAACAACCGTTAAGGATGTTGATGCCCGGAAGGTAACCGGCATGCAGGTCTAGCGCTTCAACTACTGGAGTCGTGTTGGTCATTAGATGCCTGCCTTAATCGACTTGATTTCAACGGTGCCTAGATCGGTGTCAGCGTGTGCGCCAAGGTAGGCGTCAATGACGGCCTGGTCCTTCATGACATCTGCCGGTGGGCCTTCGGCCACAACCTTGCCCTCTGCCATCACAATCACCCAGTCGGAGATGTGGCGAACCATGTGCATGTCATGTTCGACGAAGAGCACGGTGGTGCCATTCGACTTTAGGTCTTTGATGTGCTCGAGCAGGCTCTGGGTTAGCGCAGGGTTCACGCCAGCCATTGGCTCGTCAAGCATGACCAACTTTGGCTTGCCCATCAGTGCGCGAGCCATTTCAAGAAGCTTGCGCTGGCCACCAGAAAGTGAGCCGGCGTAGTCTTCGCGCTTAGCGTCGAGCTTGAAGCGGGTTAGCAGCGTGTCGGCGCTAGCGGTGATCTGGTTCTCCTGTGCCTTCCAGAGCGGGCGAACGAAAGATGCAAAGAAACCCTCGCCAACCTGGTTCTGAGCGCCCAGGCGCATGTTGTCAATCACGGTGAGCAGGCTTAGGGCCTTGGTCAACTGGAAGGTGCGAATCATGCCGCGGCGAGCAACCTTATAAGGTGCAACACCGGCTAGGTTCTTGCCGTCAAAGGTCCAGGTGCCAGAGTTTGGCTTGTCGAAACCGGTGAGCAGGTTGAAGAACGTGGTCTTGCCGGCACCGTTCGGGCCGATCAAGGCGGTGATCTTTCCGCGAGGAATTTCAACGTGGTCGACGCTAACGGCAGTTAAGCCACCAAACTGACGAACTACCTTGTCGGCAATCAGAATAGGGTCAACTTTTTTACAGCCGGGTGCGGCTGCGCCAATTGAGATTTCGTTAGCCATTGAACTGAATCTCCTTCTTGTTTCCGAGGAAACCTTGAGGTCGGAAGATAACTAGCAACATCAGGATCAGACCGACCAGTAGGAAGCGAATCTGCGCTACCTGCTCGACCTGAAGGAACGGAAGCAGGCCGGCATCAACCAAGATGCCAAGTGCGCTTTCGATCAGGGTCATCAGGGCGAAGAAGATCATGCCGCCAAGGACTGGGCCAAGCAGGGTAGCAGCGCCACCGAGCAACAGGATGGTCCAGGTGATGAAGGTGAAGTTGGTGCCCCAGTTGCTTGGCTGGTTGGTCTGTGATGACATCACGAAGATCATGCCGCCGAGGCTGGCGATGCTTCCACCGATAACCAATGCTTGCAATTTATAAGAAAATACGTTCTTACCGAGTGCACGAACTGCGTCTTCATCCTCGCGAATTCCCTTGAGAACACGACCCCATGGGCTGCGGGTCAAGGCGTAGAGGAAGAAAACGGCGATGCCGACAACAACCCAAGCCACGATGCGCATCCAGACCTCGCTCGAGGTTAGGGTCACGGTGCCGAGGTTGAAGGTTAGGTCAGCAGGCAGTGGGTTCAGGTTGTAGAACTCTTCACCGAACTGGCTAACGCCGGCTGAACCACCGGTGATTGGTTCAGCGGTTGACGAGCCGACGTAAAAACGTAGAGCCTGAGCCGCTGCGATGGTCACGATGGCCAGGTAGTCGGCACGCAGGCGAAGCGTTGGAATACCCAGGATGGCCGCGAAGCCCATCGAACAAATCAGACCGAACAGAATCGAGCCCCAGATGTTCCAATGGAAATCAAGGGTTGCGATAGCAAAGCCGTAACCACCGAGGGCGGCGAATGCTGCCTGACCGAAGTTGAGCAGACCGGTGTAGCCGAAGTGCAGGGCCAAGCCGATTCCGCAGAGGATGTAGCCCACGGTCATCGGTGAGATGAGCGCGTTGCCGGCTAGTGAAAAGATGCCAATAAGATCCATGATTTATACCTAGCCGATTCTCTGCTTCTTGCCCAGCACACCCTGCGGGCGCACCACCAAGATGACGATCAAAATCAAAAGCGCCGAAACATACTTGAGCTCCGAAGGCATCCAGATGGTTGAAACCTCAACCACCATTCCGATGATGAGAGCACCAACAGCGGCACCCAGTGCGGTGCCGAGACCACCGAGGGTAACTGCAGCGAACAACAAGAGCAGAAGGTCGAAACCGACGCTCCAGTTGGCCTGGAACTGAAGGCCGTAGAGCACACCGGCAAGACCGGTAAGCGCTGCCGCAACCAACCAGACGATGCGGATGATCTTCTCAACGTCGATACCGGTTGAGGCGGCAAGTGAAGCGTTGTCGCTCACTGCGCGAGTTGCCTTACCGATGCGGGTGCGGGTCAGGAACAAAGCCACACCGATAAGTGCTACCACGCTGATTGCCATGCTGATCAGTGTGGTGTTGCTAGTGAAGATTGGACCCAAGGTGATGATGGTCTGACCACCAGACATGTCCTTGGTGTCGCCGCCGAAGAACAACAGCAGCACGTAACGAGAGACGATGCCGAAACCGATCGAGACGATCATCATTTGGTTTAGACCAAGACGACGCTTGCGCAATGGGCGCCAGATGGCCGCATCTTGGAACCAGCCAAATGCCATCGCGGCCAGAACTGCCAGCAGGCCAGCAACCACGATGTTGAGGTGCAAGAAGCTATAGCCGAGCCACATGATCATGGCGCCGAGGGTAACCATCTCGCCGTGGGCGAAGTTGTTGAGGCCGGTGGTGCCATAAATAAGGGTGATGCCGATGGCTGCAATCGCCAGCATTAGGCCGAAGTTAAAGCCGGCGAAAACACGGATGACCAGTTGTTCCCATATGCTCTGAGCTTGCACCGGAGCCGCAGAACCAAACTTGAAAAGGACTGCTGCGAAGTCGGTCTGGGTTAGGTCGGCCTCGCCAATGGCGCCGTCCTTGGTAGCCAAGTGGAATTCTTTCGGAATGGTGGTGGTGTCTAGAGTCACCTTCCAGTGACCGTCGGTCGGAACCATGATGGTCCACTCGCCGAACTCGTCCGACTTGGTCTGGAACGACTTTGCATCCTGCGAAGCGGTAATGGTCACGCCCGGGATTGGGACGTCTTTTTCCTGCAGGGTTCCCGCGATTGTGAACGCATATGTCGATGGGTCATCGGCTGTGTGCGCCTGTGCCATCGCCGGAGAGGCGCCTAAAAGTATGGAGAACAGGATGGCGATTGCGCCCAGTAGGGCACCCGCTCGGGTCCTCGATTTTGCTGCTAGCTGGCTCAAACCAACCTCCGTTTTATCGCGTGGTGCGAACCTCGCACCTTTGCAGTTCCGATAGACGAGATTACTCCAGTTTTAATGATGAAACTAATCAAAAGTTCTACAGGATTCTGCTTTCTGTTCACACTAGCGGCGTTCTGTTTCGGTTGGGTTTCCATCGATGAGATTGCGCGAATTCAGGCATCTATCTATGTCGGCCCAAAAGGGTAGAATTACCAAATGACTGAACACGATCCATTCGGCTTTGTTGGCCTCACTTATGACGACGTCCTGCTTCTTCCAGGCGAATCAGACATCATGCCTTCTGGCGTGAACACCAAGACCAAAATCACCAAGCGTATTGAGATCAACGTTCCGTTGCTGTCTTCTGCGATGGACACCGTCACCGAGGCGCGCATGGCAATCGCCATGGCTCGCCAGGGCGGCATCGGTGTTCTGCACCGCAACCTTTCACTTGAGGCACAGGCCAGCGAAGTTGACCTAGTCAAGCGCTCCGAAGCCGGAATGATCACCCACCCGGTGACCACCACTCCATTGGCAACCATTCAAGAGGTAGACGAGCTTTGCGGCCGCTACCGCGTATCTGGTCTGCCGGTTGTTGACGAGGATGGCCGCCTGATCGGAATCGTGACCAACCGCGACATGCGTTTTGTTCTTGATGTGCAGCGCACCACCACCCTGGTCAAAGATGTCATGACCCCGATGCCCCTTATTACTGCTCCTTATGGCATCAACCCGGATGACGCCATCGCAATTTTTGCTCAGCACCGAATTGAGAAGCTGCCACTGATCGATGGCAACAACAAGCTTCGCGGTCTAATCACCGTGAAGGACTTTGACAAGTCAGAGAAATACCCACTGGCTTCAAAGGATGCAAATGGCCGCCTCCTGGTTGCCGCAGCAGTCGGTGTTGGCCAGGACGCCTGGGAGCGCTCAATGGCCCTGGTCGAATCTGGCGTAGACCTTCTTATTGTGGACACTGCTCACGGCCACAACCGTGCGGTGCTCGACATGATTGCCAAGCTAAAGGCCGAGCCTTTTGCCAAGCATGTAGACATCATGGGTGGCAACGTGGCAACGCGCGCCGGAGCCCAGGCTCTAATCGATGCTGGCGCCGATGCGGTTAAGGTTGGCGTTGGCCCAGGCTCGATTTGCACCACTCGCGTGGTTGCCGGTGTGGGTGTGCCCCAGGTCACCGCAGTTTACGAAGCTTCACTAGCTGGCAAGCCAGCCGGTGTGCCAATCATCGCCGATGGTGGTTTGCAGTACTCGGGTGACATCGCCAAGGCTCTGGTTGCCGGTGCCAACGCAGTAATGCTCGGCTCACTTCTCGCCGGAACCGATGAGGCTCCTGGCGACATCACCTTCGTTGGTGGCAAGCAATTCAAGACTTACCGCGGAATGGGATCGCTCGGAGCGATGCAGTCACGTGGCCAGGCCAAGAGCTACTCAAAGGACCGCTACTTCCAAGACGACGTTCTTCGCGAAGACAAGCTTGTTCCGGAGGGCATCGAGGGTCGCGTCGCTTACCGCGGTTCGGTTGCCTCGGTCACTCACCAGCTAATCGGTGGCCTTCGTGCCTCGATGGGTTATGTCGGCGCCGAGAACATCGATGAGCTTCAGGCTCGAGGCAAGTTTGTGCGCATCACCGCAGCAGGCCTAAAAGAAAGCCACCCACACGACATTCAGATGACTGTCGAAGCGCCAAACTACGGAACCCGCTAAGCCGCGGGTAGGGGACTATACATATGAGTGAAATCGAAATCGGTCGCGGAAAGCGCGGCAACCGTGCCTGGGCATTTGATGACATCGCCATCGTGCCAAGCCGTCGCACCCGTGACCCAAAGGACGTCTCTACCGCTTGGAAGATTGACGCCTACAACTTTGAGCTGCCAGTTCTGGGCGCGCCAATGGACTCTGTTGTCTCACCAGACACCGCCGTCCAGATTGGCAAGCTTGGCGGTCTAGGTGTTCTAGACCTAGAAGGCCTATGGACTCGCTATGAGGACCCGACCGCTCAGCTAGCCGAGATTGCCAAGTTGGCACCGGCCGAGGCAACTCGCCGCATGCAGGAGATCTACTCGGCTCCGATCAAGGCAGAGCTCATCCGTGACCGCATCGCACAGATTCGTGCCGCCGGGGTTACCGTAGCAGGTGCCCTTTCACCTCAGCGTGCCGCCGAGTTCAGCGACACCGTAATCAAGGCCGGCGTTGACTTATTTGTGATTCGCGGAACCACTGTTTCTGCCGAGCACGTGTCGAAGAGCCACGAGCCACTGAACCTCAAAGAGTTCATCTACAAGCTTGATGTTCCAGTGATCGTTGGTGGCGCAGCCACTTACACCGCAGCACTTCACCTAATGCGCACCGGTGCCGCCGGCGTTTTGGTTGGCTTCGGTGGCGGCGCTGCTTCAACCACCCGCAAGGTCGTCGGAATCCATGCACCGATGGCAACCGCGGTTGCTGATGTGGCCGGCGCTCGCCGTGACTACATGGATGAATCTGGTGGCCGCTACGTCCACGTCATCGCCGATGGCGGTTTGGGCACCTCGGGCGACATCGTCAAGGCCATTTCTTGTGGCGCAGATGCAGTCATGCTTGGCTCGGTTTTGGCTCGGGCCACCGATGCCCCGGGTCACGGTTCACACTGGGGTCAAGAGGCGTTCCACGCCGAGCTGCCTCGTGGTCACAAGGTTGAGGTTGGCACCTCGGGCACCCTCGAGCAGATCTTGCTCGGCCCTTCGTCTTCAGCCGACGGCACCACCAACTTGATGGGCGCTCTGCGTCGTGCAATGGCAACCACAGGTTACTCAGACGTCAAGGAGTTCCAGCGCGTTGACGTTGTCGTGGCTCCGTACCACGCCTAGGTAATCTCAGACCAAATGCCAAATTCAGCTGGCAAGGCCCCGACCTTCTTCAGGGTGGCAACCCGCCCGAAGTGGATTGGGGCTTTGTTGCTTTCGCTTACGGTTGCAGCGGTATTTGCGGCCCTGGGCCAGTGGCAGCTTGACCGCACCTTCACCAAAGACTCCCCGAAGACCAATATCTCCGGTACTTCGATTCCATTGGTTTCAAAGAAATTAATGCTCGACACCAAGCACGTTTACATCGTCGACAACCGGCTTCAAAATGACACCAGGGGTTTCTGGTTGGTTGCCAATGCCACCGATGAAAAACTCACCAGCACCACCCTCGCCCTCGGTTGGGTCGAGAAGTTGGAAAGCGCTGAGCACCTGAGAACCGAACTAATGAAATCGATGCAGGCCCAGGCTTTCTTGCCGGTCTCGGGTTATCCGCTGCCAGCCGAGGCGCCAGAGCGGGCCGATGCGGGGCGCCCATACCTGCTGCACACCGTCTCTCTGGCTCAACTGGTCAACCTATACGCGCCCGACCGCCAGTTGGTTTCTGCGCCGGAATACTTGGCTCTAGCTGCCAAACCGGGGCAAACGAAATTTGGTGTGGCTAGCGCCGAGCTGAAACCAATCGAGGTCACCTATCGCGAACCGGAGAAGGTCAACTGGCTTAGTGCGTTCTACTTTTTAGAGTGGACGCTGTTTGCCGGCTTCGCCATTTTCTTGTGGTGGCGCCTGGTCAAGGATGAGTTGCTGCTACTGGCCAGCGAGGCCGATTCGGGCAAGGCCTAGAACGGTAAACTAGAGACATGACTACCCCAAAAAACTCTGCCGTGCCTCACGTTTCGCAGGTTGAGACCATCCGTGGAGTTTTGAAGTACTTCAAGGTCACCTCTTATGTCACCGGCATCTTCTTGCTTTTGATCATGGTTCTTTGGGGTATTCGCCTGAGCGTTCACGCCGACCTATGGTTGGCCGGCCCCGACGCCTTCTTGCAGTTGGCCTACTACTCGGTAGATTCCAGCGGAACCAAGGTGGGGCTTCCTGAAACCGGCCTAGACCTAACCTCCGCATCACTAATCGTTCACGGTTGGCTTTACGTTGCCTACCTATTCGGCGACTTCCGTCTCTGGACCCTAATGCGCTGGAGCTTCGCACGATTCTTGGTAATCGCGCTAGGTGGCGTTGTGCCACTGCTTTCGTTCTTCACTGAAAACCACTTCGCCAAGGTTGCCGAAGCCGATCTGAAAAAGGTTGTCTAATGACCCAATCAACAAACGCCCGCCCGGTTCTAGTCGTTGACTTCGGCGCTCAGTATGCTCAGCTGATTGCTCGCCGCGTTCGCGAGGCATCGGTTTACTCCGAGATCGTGCACCACAACGTGACCGCAGCCGAGGTTGCCGCCAAGAACCCATTGGCGATCATTCTTTCGGGTGGCCCTTCGTCGGTTTACGATGCCGGCTCACCTCAGCTTGACCCAGCCATCCTTGAGCTAGGCGTGCCGGTTCTCGGCATTTGCTATGGTTTCCAGACTCTGGCAAACGCACTCGGCGGCACCGTCGAGCCAACCGGCATCCGTGAGTATGGCGCCACCGCGTTGACCGTAAAGGCCGGCGGCGAGATTCTCGAGGGTCAGCCAGAATCGCAGATTTGCTGGATGAGCCACGGTGACCAGGTCACCAAGGCACCGGCTGGCTTCGAGGTTCTAGCCACCACCGAAATCACTCCGGTTGCCGCTTTCGCAAACCACGAGAAGAAGATTTATGGCGTGCAGTGGCACCCTGAGGTAAAGCACTCTGAGTTTGGCCAAAACGTTTTGACCAACTTCTTGCACAATGCTGCTGGGATCCCTGCAGATTGGAACTCAGGCAACGTTATTGCTGAGCAAGTCGAAAAGATTCGCGCCCAGGTTGGCGATGCACGTGTCATCTGTGGTCTTTCTGGTGGTGTTGACTCTGCTGTTGCTGCCGCTCTGGTGCACAAGGCCGTCGGCGACCAGCTGGTTTGCGTGTTTGTGAACCACGGTTTGCTTCGCCAGGATGAAGCCGAGCAGGTTGAGCGTGACTACGTTGCTGCCACCGGCATTCGCCTCGTGACCGTAAACGTTGAAGACAAGTTCTTGAACGCATTGGCCGGGGTCAGCGACCCGGAGACTAAGCGCAAGATCATTGGCCGCGAGTTCATTCGTACCTTCGAAGAGGCGCAGGCTGCGCTTTACGAAGAGTCGAAGGCCGACAACCGCCCAATCAAGTTCTTGGTTCAGGGCACGCTTTACCCAGACGTAGTTGAGTCTGGCGGAGGCGCCACCGCAGGCATCAAGAGCCACCACAACGTTGGCGGCTTGCCTGACGACATTGAGTTTGAACTGGTTGAGCCGCTGCGCACCCTGTTCAAGGATGAAGTTCGCGCCATCGGTGCCGAACTTGGTCTGCCGGCCGAGATTGTTCAACGACAGCCATTTCCTGGCCCAGGCCTCGGCATTCGCATCGTTGGAGAAATCACCAAGGACCGCCTTGACCTGCTTCGCAAAGCCGATGCAATTGTTCGTGCCGAGCTAACCGCTGCCGGCCTAGACGCTGAAATTTGGCAGTGCCCGGTTGTGCTTCTGGCCGATGTTCGTTCGGTTGGCGTGCAGGGCGATGGCCGCACCTATGGTCACCCGATTGTGTTGCGCCCGGTTTCATCTGAGGACGCCATGACCGCAGACTGGACCCGCGTGCCTTACGACGTGCTGGCCAAGATTTCGAACCGAATCACCAACGAGGTAGAGGGCGTCAACCGAGTTGTGCTCGACGTCACCTCAAAGCCGCCTGGCACGATCGAGTGGGAGTAGTTCCTAACCGAACTACTTTTTGAATGGATGTCGGAACTTTGGTTGAGGGACCTGCGAAGCGCGTTCTAGTTTTCGGGCACCGCGGAGCTTCGGGTTATCGACCTGAAAACACCCTCGAGGCCTTCGAGCTTGCTTTTGCCCAGGGCGCCGATGCCATCGAGTGTGATTTGGTGCCAACCAAGGATGGCGAACTCATCATTCGTCATGACAACTATTTGTCTACCACCACGGATGTTGCCGGTCACCCGGAGTTTGCCCACCTGAAAAGGGTTGGGCCGGTTGGCTGGCAGGAAGAACGCGAGGACTGGTTCTGCGAAGATTTCACCCTTGCCGAATTGAAAACCCTTCGAGCCACCGAGCGACTACCTGAGCTTCGCCCGGGCAGCGCAAAGTTTGACGGGCAGTTCGCGCTACCAACCGTAGATGACTTGCTCAGAGCAGACTTTGCCGTCGGGAAACATTTGATTCTCGAGGTCAAGCACGGAGGTTACTTCGCTGCCAAGGGCATGCCGGTAGCAGCCATCCTGGCCAGAAAATTGAACGAGATTGATTGGCGAGCCAGGGGCATCAGTCTGACCATCGAGGCCTTTGAATTCAAGGTGCTCGAACAGCTTCAGCGGGTTTGTGGCCCGGTTGGTGACTATGTCTATTTGGTGGACACCTGGAGTGACCCGATGTTGAACGCCAAGGCCGCCGAGATTTTTGAGGGCATCAGTTTCAACTGTGAGCTGGTTTGGGAAACAGACCTGATTGAACTGGCTCAGGCCCGCGGTCAGAAGGTTTTCATCTGGACAGCCCGCGCCGAAGAAGCCGAGAACACCATCGAGGAGTACTACGCGAGATTCATCTTGAGCGGTGCCGACGGAATTTTTGCCGACCAGCCAGACTTGCTTGCGGCCTGTGTCCGCGACATGTCCTAGGCCTAACCTAGGATTACTCAAGTTATGTCAGAACTAGACCTTTTTGCCCAGCTGCCCGCCGACTCACTTCTAGAGGGGCTGAACCCGCAGCAGCGCGCCGCCGTTGAGTATCGCGGCAAGGCCCTGCTCATCGTTGCAGGTGCCGGTTCTGGCAAAACCAGGGTACTGACCCACCGCATCGCCCACCTCTTGGCCAAAAAAGAAGCCTGGCCATCACAGATTCTGGCTATCACCTTCACCAATAAGGCCGCCGCCGAAATGCGTGAGCGCGTGCGTCACCTGCTTGGTGAGAGTGCCGATGGAATGTGGATCAAGACCTTCCACTCGGCCTGTGTGGCCATTCTTCGCCGCGAGAGCGAGCGCCTCGGGCACAACTCAAACTTCACCATCTATGACTCGGGCGACAGCCGCGCCATTCTGAAGCGTCTGATCAAAGACCTCGGTGCCGACATTCACAAGCTGACTCCGGCCGGGGTTGGCGCCGCGATTTCGAATGCCAAGAATGAGCTCGCCGATGCCGAGTCTTATGCTCGCAATGTTGACCAGGCCGACCCGGTGGCTCGCATGATTGCCGAGCTTTTCTCTCGCTACCAGGCCGAGCTGCGCCGCAACAACGCCTTCGACTTCGATGACCTGATCGGTGAAACCGTTCACCTTTTCCGCGCCTTCCCAGATGTTCTGGCGCAGTATCAGCACAAGTTCAAGCACATTCTGGTCGATGAGTACCAAGACACCAACCACGCTCAGTACGCGCTGGTTCGCGAGTTGGCTCAGACCGCATCGCTCACCGTGGTTGGTGACTCAGACCAGTCGATTTATGCATTCCGTGGTGCCGACATCCGCAACATCAGTGAGTTCGAGAAGGACTTCATCGGGGCCAAGACCATCCTGCTCGAACAGAACTATCGTTCCTCGCAAAACATCCTGTCGGCGGCTAACGCGGTCATCTCAAACAACTTTGATCGACCAAACAAAAACCTCTGGACAGACTCTGGCAACGGTGACGCCATCGTCGGTTTCACCGGTTATTCGGCGCACGATGAGGCGCAGTTTATTGCCGACGAAATCAACAAGCTGCACCACGATGGCACCAACTACCGCGACATCGCGGTCATGTATCGCACCAACTCACAGACCCGTGCCTTGGAAGAAATTTTCATTAGAGCGGGTCTGCCTTACCGCGTTGTCGGTGGCACCAAGTTCTACGAGCGCGCCGAAATCAAGGATGCCTTTGGCTATCTGGTTGCCGTGAATAATGAGCTCGACGACCTTGCTACCCGCCGCATTCTGAACGTTCCGAAGCGCGGCATCGGCGATGCCTCTGAAACCCAATTGGCCAACTATGCCGAGCGCAACCAGCTTTCGATGCGCCAGGTTCTGGCTCACGTTGGCGACCTAGGTTTTGGCCCGAAGATTACAGGAGCAATTCAGCAGCTCAGTGACCTGCTGATTGAACTGGTAGCGATGGCTAGGGCCGAGCCGGTTGACGTTGTTCTTCGAGCAGTGCTCGAGCGCACCGGTTTGATCGAGAGCCTTCGGGCCAGCCGCGACCCGCAGGATGAAGCCCGCGTTGAGAACCTCGAGGAACTTGTTTCGGTGGCTCGAGAATTCCAGCGCAACAACCCTGAGGGCCGACTGCCCGACTTCTTGAACGAAGTTGCCCTGGTTGCCGCCGCCGATGAAATCGATGACGAATCTGGAACCGTCTCGCTGATGACCCTGCACACCGCAAAGGGTCTTGAGTATGACGCGGTCTTCTTGACTGGCCTGGAAGAGTCACTTTTGCCTCACCGAATGTCTTTCATCACCCCTGGCGGGCTCAATGAAGAACGCCGTTTGTTCTACGTGGGCATCACCCGCGCCCGAAAGAAGTTGCACCTGAGCCTGGCCATGACCCGCACCACCTATGGTGAGTCAGACGCTTCGACCCCGAGCCGTTTCTTGAGCGAGATTCCGACCGACTTGATCGATTGGCGTGAGTCTGGTGCCACGCGTGCGATGGCCACCTCGAGATACCGCAGTTCAATCGCCGACACCCAGGGTTATGGCCGCGCCTCATCCGACCATGAAACCGGCAGCTCGAGCTATGGCGGCACGCCATCGGCCAAGCCAAAGACCGAGTGGAAGGGCGCCATTTCATCGGTGCGCAACAACGAGGGGCTTCAGCTTGCAGTTGGTCAGATGGTTTCACACTCTGACTTTGGCAAGGGCAAGGTCATCGCGGTAGCCGGTGAAGGCAACCGTCAGACTGCCGAGATTCACTTTGGCAGCATCGGCGTCAAGAAGTTGCTGGTCAAAGTTGCTCCGGTCACAGTGATCGAAGAATAGGCAAAAAACCGGCTCAAAAGCCCGCTAACTGAGCAAATAAGCGCTTTTACTAGGCGTAGACTTAACCGGTTGCCCATTCCAATCTGAACGGAAATCACAGTGGATTTATTTGAATACCAAGCGCGCGACATGTTCGAAGCGCATGGAGTTCCAGTACTACAGGGACTAATCGCAGACACCCCAGCCGAAGTTGAAGCTGCAGCCGCCAAGATTGGTGGAGTTGTAGTCGTTAAGGCTCAGGTCAAGGCCGGCGGCCGCGGCAAGGCCGGCGGTGTGAAGGTGGCGAAGACCCCAGCCGAAGCAAAGGAGCTTTCGGAGAAGATCTTCGGTCTAAACATCAAGGACCACATCGTCAAGCGCGTGATGGTTGCACAGGGTGCATCAATCGCCAAGGAGTTCTACTTCTCGGTTCTGCTTGACCGCTCAAACCGTACCTTCCTCTCGCTCTGCAGCGTTGAGGGTGGCATGGAGATCGAGCAGCTTGCCGAAGAGCGTCCAGAGGCTTTGGCCAAGGTTGCCGTTTCAGCAACCAAGGGCATCGACCTAGCCGAGGCATTGAGCATTGCTAAGCAGGGAGGTTTCGACGACGAGACCGCTGCAAAGGTTGCTCCAGTTTTCGTGAAGCTATACGACGTCTTCGTAAAGGAAGACGCGACCCTGGTTGAGGTTAACCCTCTAGTTCTAACCACCGACGGCGAAGTAATCGCACTCGATGGCAAGGTTTCGCTTGACGACAACGCAGAGTTCCGTCACGAGCGCGAGACCATGGAGCGTGACCAGCTTGACCCACTAGAGGCCAAGGCGAAGGCAATGGATCTTAACTACGTGAAGCTAGACGGCGAGGTCGGAATCATCGGTAACGGTGCCGGTCTAGTTATGTCGACCCTTGACGTGGTTGCCTACGCTGGCGAGAAGCACGGCGGCGTCAAGCCAGCCAACTTCCTCGACATCGGTGGAGGCGCTTCGGCTGAGGTCATGGCTGCCGGTCTTGACGTTATTTTGAATGACCCACAGGTCAAGAGCGTTTTCGTAAACGTCTTCGGTGGAATCACCGCCTGTGACGCAGTTGCCAACGGCATCGTTGGAGCGTTGAAGACCCTTGGTGATTCAGCAACCAAGCCTTTGGTTGTTCGCCTAGATGGCAACAACGTTCTCGAAGGCCGTTACATCCTTGAGCAGGCTGCTCACCCGCTAGTCACCGTTGTCGACACCATGGATGAAGCTGCTGACAAGGCAGCCGAGCTAGCTAACCGCTAAGCCGAGAAGGAATAAGAAATGGCTATTTTTCTAGACGAGAACTCTCGCATCATCGTTCAGGGCATGACCGGCGCTGAGGGTATGAAGCACACCCGTCGCATGCTACTTGGCGGTTCAAACATCGTTGGTGGAGTAAACCCACGCAAGGCTGGCGAAGTGGTTGACGTTGAGGGCAAGCAGTTGCCTGTCTTCGGCACCGTTGCCGAGGCGATGGCTGCTACCGGCGCCAACGTATCAGTAATCTTCGTGCCACCGGCCTTCGCAAAGGCTGCCATGATCGAGGCTATCGACGCCGAGATTCCATTGGCTGTGGCAATCACCGAGGGCATCCCGGTTCACGACTCTGCAGTCGCTTGGGCCTACAACGTTGAGAAGGGTCTAAAGACTCGCCTCATCGGCCCTAACTGCCCGGGCATCATCAGCCCAGGAAAGTCGAACGCAGGCATCACCCCTTCAGACATCTGTGGAATCGGCCCAATCGGCTTGGTTTCAAAGTCAGGAACCCTGACCTACCAGATGATGTTTGAGCTTCGCGACATCGGTATGTCAACCGCAATCGGTATCGGTGGCGACCCTGTCATCGGCACCACTCACATCGATGCACTTGCGGCATTCGAGGCAGACCCTGAGACCAAGGCAATCGTTCTAATCGGTGAGATCGGTGGTGACTCTGAAGAGAAGGCTGCCGCCTACATCAAGGCGCACGTAACCAAGCCGGTTGTTGCTTATGTAGCTGGTTTCACCGCTCCAGAGGGCAAGACCATGGGTCACGCGGGTGCAATCGTTTCTGGTTCAGCGGGCACCGCCCAGGCCAAGAAGGAAGCATTTGAAGCCGCTGGTGTGAAGGTTGGTAAGACTCCTAGCGAGACTGCCGCCTTGATGCGCGAAGTTTACAAAAACCTCTAAACAGGGTTTCGTAACAGGTTTTTGGGGGACAACCTCGTTTTGAATCGCCGTCAAACATTTCTAATGTCAGCCTTCGAGGCTGTCATGGTTGCCGCCATCGGAGTGGGCATTTTGCTCGCTCCGATGACGGTGATCTGGCTGGTCGAAAACGACCCAACCATTGATTGGTTCGTAGCTTTCCGCACTTCCGCCGACATTTGGATGTTGGCGCAGGGCGCACACCTGATGGTTGCCGCCGGCGCGCTGGGTAGCGCACAAATTCCGGCCTTTACGGTCACCATCCTCCCGCTTGGCTTATCGGCTCTTTTGGCATATCTGAGTTTTAGACTCGGCCGTCGAATGTCTTCGGCTCCAGAACTTTGGCCAGGTTGGCTCGGGGCTGTGGCCACCTATGGTTGCATCTCGCTCGGCTTAAGCACCGCGGCCTATGACCCAGCTGCCTATCCGGTCACTTGGCAGGGCACGTTTTTGCCACCGCTCTTCTTCTTCCTCTTCCTGGCCATCGGCTCATTGACCGGCCCACTGCAGCGCGATGTTGAGTCTCGTGAGCGTGCCTGGGTTGTGGTGTGGCTCGAGAACCGATGGAACAACCTCGGTTGGGCAATTCGTGCGGTTGCACTGCCGGCCTTACGCGGTGGCACTGCAGTGGTGGCCATGTTAGTTGCGCTATCGGCGGTTTCTTTCTCAGTACTTTTGGCAGCCAACTGGATTACGGTGACTCGGCTTTACGAGGCGCTCCACGTTAGTTTTCTTGGCGGCACGACATTAACCATCGGTGAGTTGGCGCTGCTGCCGAATCTGATTATTTACGGAGCCGCTTGGTTCACCGGCCTTGGTTTCTCGATCGGCACCGGCAGCTCAATTAGCCCTCTCGGTTCCGCCGTTGGCCCAATGCCAGGGATCCCCTTCCTGGGCGCAATCCCGGCGGGACAGGTTGGCCTCGGCTTTGCCGCCATCGCCGTGCCGCTGATCGCCGCCTTCATCGCCACCATCGCCATCAAAAAGCACGCCGATGAAATTCGGTTTGAGTTTGCTTCGGCCTGGTCGGCAGCCATCAGCTTAGGGTTGGCCGTTGGTTTCGTTGCCGCCATCGAAATGGGTGGGCTCGCGGCATTGGCCTCTGGTGCGGTTGGCCCCGGCCGTCTTGAAACGGTGGGTGTGAATCCCTTCATGCTTGCTGCCGTGGTCTTCGTTGAAACCTCGGTGATCGCGATTCTGGCCGCATTCTTCAGCGCCCGCCCGGATGCCGCTGATCACCCATTGCTTCGCGGGTAAACTAGAGGCATGTTCTCAGTCGTTGCCCTCATCTCAGGTTCAGGCTCGAACCTTCGCGCCCTGCTTGAGGCGGCAAATAACCCGCTAAACGGTTTCAAGATCGTTGCGGTCGGTTCAGATAATGCCGCCGATGGTTTGGCTCACGCCGAGCTCTTCGGTGTGCCAACTTTTGTGGTGACCCCGGGTGCTTTCGAGAACCGAGACAAGTGGGCCGACGTGCTCTATGACAACGTCATGCACTTCAATCCAGACCTAGTTGTCCTTGCCGGCTTCATGAAGATTCTTCCGGCCAGCTTTGTTGGCGCTCTCAGCCCAAACCTGATCAACACCCACCCATCATTGCTGCCAGCTTTCCCTGGCGCTCACGCGGTTCGCGACGCACTTGCTGCCGGCGCAAAAACCACCGGCGTGACCATCCACGTTGTCGACGAAGGTGTCGACACCGGGCCTCACATCGCTCAGCGCGAGGTTGAGGTCTTGATCGACGATAACGAGTTTGACCTGCACGAGCGCATCAAGGCTGTTGAGCGCGACCTGTTGGTTGACACCGTAAAGAAGATCGCCGCAAAGACCATTTCACTGGCCTAGGCCACCCGCCGGCGTTCGCGCCGCCCGAGTCACACCTTCGAAAGGCACCACCATGGCAGCTCACAACGACCACAAGCCAGCCGATTACCGTCACCGCGACCGCGTTATTGTTCGCCGCGCGTTGATCTCGGTTTCAGATAAGGCCGGCGTAGTCGACTTCGCTCGCGAGCTAGCCGCCGAAGGTGTCGACATTATTTCAACCGGTGGCACCTTTGCCGCCCTAAAAGCCGCTGGAATCCCGGTGACCGAGGTTTCTGAAATCACCGGCTTCCCTGAGACCCTCGATGGCCGCGTGAAGACTCTGCACCCAACCGTCCATGCCGGTCTGTTGGCCGACATGCGTTTGATTGCGCACGAGGGCCAGCTTGATGCACTCGGCGTTCTTCCTTTCGAGCTCGTTGTGGTCAACCTTTACCCATTCGTGCAGACCGTTCAGTCTGGCGCCAAGGGTGACGCCGTGGTTGAGCAGATTGACATCGGTGGCCCAGCTATGGTTCGCGCCTCGGCTAAGAACCACGCCAACGTTGCCATCGTTGTTGACCCGGGCAAGTATGGGGAGGTCATCGCGGCTGTGAAGCAGGGTGGAACAACTTTGGCTCAGCGCCGCGAGCTTGCCTATGCCGCTTTTTCACACACCGCGCGTTATGACGCTGCCGTTTCGGCTTGGTTTGCCGCCGAGCTCGAGGGTGACTGGAAGAAGGCCGCCGGCGTAAAGGGCGAGACCGAGAACTCAAACCCGGGCTTCGCACCGACCGTCGAGATCAAGGCTCAGTTGGGCAACGTCCTTCGCTATGGCGAGAACTCTCACCAGGCTGCCGCGATTTATCGCACCACCGGCGAGGGCGCAGTTGCCGGCATCGCTCAGGCTCGCCAGTATGGCGGCAAAGAGATGTCATACAACAACTATGTTGACGCCGATGCTGCGCTTCGTGCTGCCTTCGACTTCACCGAGCCGGCCGTTGCAATCATTAAGCACGCCAACCCGTGCGGAATCGCGGTGGGTTCACCTGACGCACCAGACGTGATCGCCGATGCACACGCCAAGGCCCACATGTGTGACTCGATTTCGGCATTCGGTGGCGTCATCGCTTCGAACCGCATCGTCACAGTGACCATGGCCAAGCAGGTTGCCAGCATTTTCACCGAGGTCATAATTGCCCCGGGATATGAAATTGAGGCGCTGGGTATTCTGCTCGAAAAGAAGAACCTGCGCGTCCTTGAGTTGCCGGCCAACTACTCGCGCGAGGCTCTAGAGGTTCGTCAAATCTCGGGCGGCATTCTGGTTCAGCAGCCTGACGAGTTCAGCCAATTCAATTCACAGGGATGGAAGTTGGTCACCGGCAAAAAGGCCGATGCCGCAACCATGGCCGACCTTGAGTTTGCTTGGCGTGCCTGCCGTGCTGTGAAGTCAAACGGAATCCTGCTGGCTCGCGAAGGCGCCTCGGTTGGCGTTGGAATGGGTCAGGTCAACCGCGTTGACTCTTGCAAGCTTGCGGTGTCTCGCGCAGAGTCACGTGCCAAGGGGTCGGTTGCTGCCTCAGACGCATTCTTCCCGTTTGCCGATGGTCTGCAGATTCTCATCGATGGCGGCGTCAAGGCCGTGGTTCAGCCTGGTGGTTCGGTTCGTGACGAAGAAGTTATCGCCGCGGCCGAAGCCGCAGGTATCACCATGTACTTCACGGGCGAGAGACACTTTTTTCACTAAAACGGAATAAGTTTCTAGCGCGCGGGATTGGGTTTAAAGATGAGCGAGCAAGGGACAATAGCAACTCTGTTGCGCATTTTCCCATACGCAAAAAAGGCGCTTCCCCGAGTTGCTCTAGGCACCGTGGCAGCCGTTGGGGCGCACATGTTTGCCCTTGCCATCCCTCAATTTTTACGCGATTTAGTCAACTCTTTGAAGGAAGACGGAAGCGCGGCAACCCTCATCCCTGCTGTTTTGGCAGTGCTTGGTTTGGGTTTGCTCGAGGGTATTTCGGTGCTGCTGCGCCGTTGGCTGGTCTTGACCCCAGGCACCCATGTTGAAGCTGGGCTCCGTGCCAAAATCTATTCAAAACTTCAAGACCTACCGGTTGCCTTCCACGACAAGTGGCCAAGTGGTCAGCTGCTGAGCCGAGCTACCGGAGACCTAAGTCTCATTCGTCGCTGGCTCTCGTTCGGTTTGGTGTTGTTTGTCGCCAACACGCTCACCATCATCGTCGGGCTCGGTGTGCTCTTCACCTTCCACTGGATCCTCGGGCTCATTTTCTTTGTCTGCTCGATTCCTATCTGGCTCAAGGGCTTCAAGTTTGAACGTGAGTACCACTCGGTTGCCAGGCTCAGCCAAGACCAGGCCGGCGACCTTGCCACCTCGGTTGAAGAGTCGGTACACGGCATCCGTGTGCTTAAGGCATTTGGCCGTGGTGACCACATCGCCGGCAAGTTTGCCAGCGAGGCCGACACCCTTCGCCGCACCGAAGTGAAGAAGGCCGGCCTGATTGCGGGCATCTGGATTTATCTGATTCTGGTTCCTGAATTTGCCGTCGGGCTTTCGATGCTGGCCGGCGTTTGGTTGGTTTCTCAGGGTCAGCTAACCGTGGGTGGCTTGGTGGCATTCTTCGCGACCGCAACCGTTCTGCGATGGCCAACCGAGTCGGTCGGCTTCTTGCTCTCGATGACCCTCGATGCCAAGACCGCCATCCAACGCTTCTTCGAAGTTATCGATGCGCCGGTGGACATCAGTGACCCTGAACACCCAAAGACCATTGCCGAACCCCATGGCCGTCTCGAATTCAAGGATGTGCACTTTCGCTACCCTGATGCCCCAGCCGACCAACCAGATCTGCTCTCGGGAGTTGACCTAGTTCTCGAGCCGGGTGAATCGGTGGCGCTCATCGGCGTGACCGGCTGTGGCAAGACCAGTCTCACCGCTTTGACCACCCGCCTCTATGACGTGACCGCCGGTCAGGTTTTGCTCGACGGCGTGGATGTTCGCGATCTGACTCGCGAGGAGCTGCGCACGCACATCTCGATGGCGTTCGAGGATGCCACCCTGTTCTCGGCTAGTGTTCGTGACAATGTTTTGCTCGGCCGCCCGGATGCATCCGAGGCAGACCTCATGCAGGCCCTCGAAATTGCTCAGGCCCAGTTTGTCTTTGATTTGCCGGAAGGCCTAGACACCAAGATTGGCGAAGAAGGCATGAGCCTGTCGGGTGGGCAGCGTCAGCGTTTAGCTCTCGCCCGCGCAGTCGCCGCCAAGCCCGCCATCTTGGTTTTAGATGACCCGCTTTCGGCACTTGACGTTGACACCGAGGCGATGGTTGAGGATGCGCTTCGCAGTATTCTGACCACCACCACCGCGCTGATTGTGGCTCACCGCCCATCGACGGTGCAGTTAGCTGACCGGGTTGCTTTGATGCAAGACGGCCGAATCACCGCCGTCGGAAAACACAGTGAATTGCTAGCGACCAACGAGCACTATCGCCACGTGATTTCGAGTCTCGATGCAGCGGGGGAGATGATCGAATGAGCATGCAGGGTGTTACCGATGAAGACCGCATCGAACTAAATAAAGAAGAGTCTCAGGCCGTCAAGCTGCGTTCGCGACGTCTGCTGCTTTCGCTGATTCGCCCCATCCGCGGCCGGCTCTTGCTCAGCTTCACGATTGTGCTGTTCAGCCAGGCGTTTCGTGCCGTTGGCCCGGCCCTGATTGCCTTCGGCATCGACAAGGCGCTGCCCGAGGCAATTCACAGCAACCTCACGCCGCTATTTTTAGTGGTCGGCGGCTACCTATTTGCTGCGCTGGCAACGGCCTCGCTCACCTATAGTTTCTTGAAATTTGCCGCCCGCACCAACCAGAACGTGTTGTTCGACCTGCGTCAGCGTCTGTTTGTTCATGCTCAGCGCCTGAGCCTTGAGTTTCACGAAACCTACACCTCGGGCCGAGTCATCGCACGCCAAACCAGCGACTTGGATGCCATCAAGGAGCTGCTCGACACCGGCGGCAGCGAGATGATTGCCGGCGCGCTCTACATGATTTTCACCGGTGCCGCCCTGGTTATTCTCGACCCTGGCAGTTTCGGAATTCTGCTCTGCAGCTTTGTGCCGCTGTGGTTCTTGACCCGTTGGTTCCAGAAGAACACCAAGCTTCGCTACCGCCAGACTCGCGTTGCCTCGGCCCGCCTAATCGTCAAGTTTGTCGAGACCATGACCGGCATTCGTGCCGTGAAGGCGTTCCGCAAGGAGCGCTCGAATGAAGTTGAATATGCCGGACTAACCGAGGACTACCGATCGGTGAACGCTAAGGTCATCCAGCTATTCGGCATCTATGACCCGGGTCTAACCATGATCGGCACGGTCACGGTTTCGTTCATTCTCTTGCTTGGCGGCTTCCGAGTCATCGATGGTTCACTGGGCATAGGCATCTTGACCGCAGCAATTCTTTATGCTCGCCGGTTCTTTGACCCGATGGAGGGCATGGCGATGTTCTACAACGCCTACCAGTCGGCCAACTCGGCGCTTGAAAAGATCTCTGGAGTTCTCGAAGAGGCAGAGTCGGTGGCCGAACCTGCCCATCCTGAGCACATCGCCGACCCACAAGGTCACCTGAACTTCAAGGATGTTGAGTTCCACTACTCAAATGGCAAAACAGTTCTGCCGGGCTTCAACCTCGACATCCCTGCCGGCCAGACCATTGCCCTGGTTGGTACCACCGGCGCAGGCAAGTCAACCCTGGCCAAGCTGGTCTCGCGCCTCTATGACCCAAGCGCCGGGCAGCTCACTCTCGATGGCGTCGACCTGCGCAACCTTGCCAACCTTGAACTCCGCAAGGCCATCGTCATGGTGACCCAAGAGGCATACCTGTTCTCAGGCACCGTGGCCGACAATATTGCCCTGGGCAAGCCAGATGCCACCCCGGATGAGATTGTGGCTGCCGCCCAGGCTGTTGGTGTGCACGAGTTCATCATGAGCATGCCCGAGGGTTACGACACCGATGTGAATAAGCGCGGTGGCCGCGTTTCGGCTGGTCAACGTCAGCTGATTTCATTCGCCAGAGCCTTCATCGCCGACCCTGCTGTTCTGATTCTCGATGAGGCCACCGCATCACTCGACATTCCTAGCGAGCGCCTAGTTCAGCACGGCCTTCAGACCCTACTCAAGGGTAGAACCTCAATCATCATCGCGCACCGTTTATCAACGGTTTCAATCGCCGACCGCGTTCTGGTTATGGAGCACGGTGAAATCATCGAGGATGACACCCCAGCCGCACTCATTGCCGGCACCGGAAAGTTCTCGAGGATGCACGCAGCCTGGCGCGCATCGCTGGTCTAAACCGCTACTTCAGTTTGCTTGCCGAGCTGATCGCCACGGCAGACCAAGCGGCCAGGTTCAACTTCGTGCTTCCACCCTTGGCAACCACAACCCTCGCGCTGACTGCGCAACTTGGTTTTGCCTGTGCGCCGGTGAGAGCCTGATTGCAATAGGTGCCGGCCGCCAGAGTGGTCTTCACCGTCTTGGCGAACTTTGCCGGCCCGGTGTTGAAAAGCACGAAACCCTTGGTGCCTCGGCTGAAACCGTAGGCGTTGCCCTTGTTATAGACGGCCTGGACCTTTGCATCACCAACGGTTTTGTGCCACTGAACCATACCCGTGATGCCTGGCCATCGGTGTTCGCAGATGAACCGTCCATCGGCAGGTGCATTTGCGGTTGATGAAGTTTTGGTCGGGCAAACTGCATCGGCCGTCTTGCCAGTAATGTCCATCGCAGGCCCCGCATCGTGATCGCTGAACGCGTAGCCAGAGTAAACCATCGGCTTGCCATAAGGGATAGCCAGCATAAACATGTTGGCCAATTCAAACTTTTTGCCGCTGAGATAGTTGAGCGTTGAGTCATCGCGCTCTGTGTCATGATTCGTGATCATGGTGATGGTCGACTCGCTTGGGTCGTAGGTGGACAAAACCGCAGCCGAAGCCTGGCCGCCGAGCATGCCGGGCACGTTGAACATCTGAGGTGTCGATTTTGCCCAGTTGAAACCGAATGTATTGCCGAAAGCTCGATAAAGGGCAGGGTCTGCTGGGCCGTCATAAACCTCGAACAACCAGGATGTGTCACTCGGTAGAGCCGAGGTGATCTGCTTCAGGTCTTCGACCGCGATGTGCTTCGCGGCGTCAACACGGAATCCCTTTACGCCTAGGGACCGAAGGTCCTTCAAGTAGGCAACAATTTTGTCGCGCACAGTTTGACTACCGGTGTTTAGGTCAGACAGGCCGAGCAGTTCACACTGCTGAACCTGGGTGAGGTCATTCCAGTCTTCGATTCCACCCGAAGGGCTCTTGCAGTGGTGGAAGTCGGCGCTGCTATAGAGGCCCGGGTAGTCATACTTTCCGTGTTTGGTGCCGGCCCAGCCAACCGTGTCGCTGGCTGCCATGTGGTTGATTACTGCGTCGGCGATGATTGAAACGCCTACCTTGCCGCAGGTGTCAACCATGTTGGCAAACTCGGTGCGAGTGCCAAGATTTGATTCGAGCTTGTAGCTCACCGGCTGATAGTGAGTCCACCACTGATCACCAATGATGTGTTCTTGCGGTGGGCTGATTTCAACCCAGCCATACCCGGCCGGGCCGAGGTTGCTGGTGCACTCGCGTGCCACCGAGTTCCAATTCCATTCGAACATCTGCACTCCAACACTTTGGTTGGTAACAACTTGTTCGGCTCCTGCTCCGGTTGCACAACCCGCTGGCAATATGGCGGCAAGGGCTGCGAATGCGATGAGTTTGAGCTTGAAATGGCCGGACAATTTATCGTTCATCCTCGAACTATAACCGAGGCAAATAACGGATAGGTCTCGAAGGCTGTTCAAAACCGCGGGACAGTTCATGCCTGTGGATAACTCCGGCAAGAAACTCCCCGCAGTTATTTGCTTTGTGTCATGCACAGAAAAAACACACACAGATGGTCGAAGCTTTTCTCGGCCGCAAGCATAGTTGCTGTGCTGTTCGGGGGATTGGTTTCGCAATCGGTTCGAGCAGTCAGCACCAACCCAGCGCCGGTGTGCGTTGGAGCAACCTGCTCGGTGACTTTTGAGTACACCGGCGACTACTATTTCTGGACCCCACCGACCGGTGCGAAGAACCTAACCTTTGACCTGATGGGTGGCCAGGGTGGCCGCGTCGGCGGTTTGGGTGGCCGAGTTCAGGGCAGTATCCCAACCATGCCGGCATCGCTATACATCTATGTTGCCGGTGCCGGTTCGCAGGGCAACTCGGTTGCCGGCGGTTTCAATGGCGGTGGCGCTGCCGGTTCGGGCCGAGCCGATGAAGGTTCTGGTGGTGGAGCAACAGATATTCGCATCACCACCGCGCTCGCCGATCGACTCGTGGTTGCTGCCGGAGGCGGTGGTTCGGGTGGTTTCAGCGGTGGTGTCGGCGGTAACGGCGGTGGTCTAAACGGCAATGCCGGAGTTACCGGCCAGGGCCAGGGTGGTTCGGGTGCAAGCCAGACTGCCGGCGGCAGCGGCGGTTATCCCAATGGCGGCAGCTGGGGAGCCAATGGCCAACTTGCCAACGGTGGCGCCGGTGGATCCAGCACTGTCTCTGGTGGAGGCGGTGGAGGCGGCGGTCTCTACGGTGGTGGTGGCGGTGGAGCCGACATCGATTCTTGCTGCACCAACGGTGGTGGTGGCGGTGGTGGTTCAAGTTTCGCCAATGCCACGGTTACCAGTTCGGTGACGCACACCGCGGGTTATCGCTCGGGCAACGGTGTCGCGATTTTGACCTATGTCATGCCGCCGCAGGTGACCACCTTTGCACCGGCGCTCAACCTAACCAACACCGAGCCGGTCAACTACAACCTGGTCTTCAATCAGGCGGTCACCGGGCTTACCAATACCGATTTTGTGACCACCGACTCAACCGATACCTGCTCGACCATTGCCGTCAGCGGTTCGGGCACCACATACTCGGTTGCGGTTTCGGGTTGCACTGATGGGGTGCTCAAGTTGACACTCATCGCCGATGCAGTTTTGGGCACGCTGACCGGCCCGGCGTTGGCTGCCGCGGCGGCCCCAGTCACGATCGATCGGGTGGCGCCGACGGTCACGGTGGCACCGGCTGCCACAACAACAAACGCCGCAACGGTTCAGTTCAACCTGGTGGCAAATGAGCTCATCACCGACCTGACCGCCCTCGACCTCACCATCACCGGTCTGGGTTGTGGCTTTGGTTCGGTGAGTGGCTCGGGCACGGCCTATGTGGTGAATGTCACCGGTTGCGCCGATGGGGCTAGTGCTGCGGTCAACCTCGCGGCAAATTCAATCAAGGATGCCGCCGGCAACCTCGGCCCGGTGGCTGCCAGAGCCTCGGCGGTCAGCACGATCGATCGCACACCTCCGGTGTTCTCAATCGCTAACCCGGCCAGCCCAACCGTTGCTCTGAGCATGAGCTATGTGTTCACTGCGAATAAGTCAGTCACCGACCTAGCGGTAAACGATTTCACAATCACTGGCTCGGGTTGCTCGGTGAGTGCTGTCTCGGGTTCAGGTAGCGACTACCTGGTCACGGTTACCGGTTGCGCCGACAGTGTCTCGGTCTGGTTGACCATGAAGGCAAACTCGGTTCAAGATATCGCTGGCAACTGGGGCCCCGCTGCCGCAACGGCAACTGCCGGGGCGGTGATCATCGGTGTTCGGCCGGTGGTTGCTCCGACACCGACTGCATCGGCAAGCGCATCTCCGTCAGCTTCACCGTCAGTGTCACCCTCCGTTTCTCCGTCGGCCGCACCTTCGGCTAGCCCAACGGTAACGGCGAGCCCAACGGTAACGGCAAGCCCGGCACCCGTCGCGCCAACGGCACAACCGGCACCTCAAGACACCGGATCTTCAGCCCCGGTGGCGCCGGTTGCTTCACCGTCGCCAGTCGCTTCACCTAAGCCAGAGCCGACTAAGGACGCCACCGATCCATCCACAGACGTGATTGATCTTGGAGCTTTGCCAATCGTTCCGGTGGTGTCTGGGCGAGTTCCGCCAAGTAGTGGTTCAACCGGTGGGCTCGCTGCGGTCGGTTCGGCGACGAAAAGCTACCGATCGGCAATCAAAGTAACCGCGGCTGATTTGGAGGCCGATGCCGAGGTTGCTGGTTCGGCCGATGATGGGCTGTTCGAAGAGGGCAACTCCGCGCTAACCGTCCAGGCTGAAGGGGCTCAAATCGGTTTGAGTGACTCGCCAACGCTTAGGGCGGGCAAACCCGGCATCGATTGGGTGGCCTGGCGGCCGCTGATGATCGGCGCGGCAGGAATCGCCCTGGTTTTGGTCGCGGCGGCGCTAGCCATCCGTGTGGTCAAAACGCGCAGAAGGCTCAGCCCAAAGGTTAGAAGGTTGGTGCCGCTAACTGACTAGCTGAAAATGACGGTACGGTCGCCATCGAGAAGAACTCGGTGCTCGGCAAACCAACGCATCGCCTGGGTGAGGGTCTTCGACTCAACGTCTTGACCAATCGAGACCAAACGCTTCTTCGAATCAGAGTGCTGAACTCGAACAACGTTTTGCTCGATGATCGGGCCCTCATCCAGGTCAGCGGTCACAAAGTGGGCGGTTGCACCAATCAGCTTGACGCCGCGAGAGTGGGCCTGCGCATAAGGGTTTGCGCCCTTGAAGCCCGGTAAGAACGAGTGGTGGATGTTGATGATTCGGCCTTCAAACTCCTTGCAGAATTCTTCAGACAAGACCTGCATGTAACGCGCCAGGATGATCATCTCGACGCCGGCAGAGTGAATGAAAGTGCGCAACATCGATTCGAAAGCGCGCTTGTCGGCTTCACCTGTGATGGCGTGCTCTTCGAAAGGAATCGAGTAGAACTCTGCTAGTGGCGCTAGGTCTGAGTGGTTGCCGAAAACCGCAGGGATTTCGACCGGCAACTGGCCACTGCGCTGACGGAACAGGATGTCGTTCAAGCAGTGGGCGCTCTTCGAGACCAAGACCAGGGTCTTCATCGGGCGCCCGACGACGTCGAGCACCGAATCCATGTCATAGCGAGCGATGACCGGGGCCAGTTGAGCCTCAAACATTTCACGTGGCACGGCTGACTCAATCTGCAGGCGCATGAAGAAGCGGCCGGTGTCTAGAGAGGTGTACTGGTGCGACTCGGTGATGTTGCCGTTGGCAGCCACAATCGCGCCCGAGATGGCGTGAACGATGCCGGGCTTGTCTTCGCAAACAAAGGTTAAAACCCAGTGGGTTGTGGCTGATGAGGTCATAATTGCCAGTTTATCGGATGGTAGAATTACGTCACCGCATTCGGCCTAATAGGAGCCCATTAATGTCTTCTTCATTCAACTTGCCACTCAGCGAAACTGATCCAGAAATCGCTGCCGTATTGACCGCTGAGCTAAACCGCCAGCGCAACATGCTTGAGATGATCGCCAGCGAGAACTTTGTGTCACGCGGTGTCCTTGAAGCTCAGGGCTCAGTGCTTACCAACAAGTATGCCGAGGGTTACCCGGGCAAGCGCTACTACGGTGGCTGCGAGGCAGTTGACGTGGCTGAGAACCTAGCCCGCGACCGCGCTAAAGAACTTTTCGGTGCCGAGCACGCCAACGTTCAGCCGCACTCAGGTGCTTCGGCTAACGCGGCCGTGCTGATGGCCTTGGCTAACCCTGGCGACCGCATCCTTGGTCTTGAACTTGCCCACGGTGGTCACCTAACCCACGGCATGCGCTTGAACTTCTCGGGCAAGATGTACGAAGCGCACGCTTACGAACTAAACGCCGAAACCAACCTGATCGACATGGACATCGTTCGCGCCCGTGCGCACGAGGTCAAGCCTCAGGTTTTGATTGCCGGTTGGTCTGCTTACTCACAGCACCTTGACTTCGCTGAGTTCCGCAAGATCGCTGATGAGGTTGGCGCCAAGCTTTGGGTCGACATGGCTCACTTCGCCGGTCTAGTTGCCGCTGGTTTGCACCCGAACCCGGTTCCGTTTGCCGACGTGGTTTCAACCACCGTTCACAAGACTCTTGCCGGCCCGCGCTCAGGTCTAATCCTGTGCAAGGCAGAGTATGCCAAGAAGATTGACTCAGCGGTGTTCCCTGGCCAGCAGGGTGGACCGCTCATGCACGTCATCGCTGCCAAGGCAGTTGCATTCAAGGCTGCGATGGGTGAAGAGTTTAAGGACCGCCAGAAGCGCACCATCGAGGGTGCTGACATCATCGCCAAGCGTTTGATGCAGGCCGATGTTGTGGCCAACGGTGTTCAGGTTTTGACCGGTAGCACCAAGGTTCACCTGGTTTTGGTTGACCTTCGCAATGCTCCGATCAACGGCCAAGAGACCGAAGACCTATTGCACGAGGTCGGCATCACCGTAAACCGCAACTCGGTTCCTAACGACCCACGTCCAGCTATGGTCACCTCTGGTGTTCGCATCGGAACCCCAGCCCTTGCCACCCGTGGCTTCGGTGCAGCCGAGTTTGCCGAGGTCGCCGAGATCATCGCCGGTGTATTGGTGCCAAACCCAGACATCGCGTCACTTCGTGCACGCACCGCCAAGCTAACCGAGGCCTTCCCGCTATACAGCGGACTAGAGAACTGGTAATTCGGGTTCGATGACTGCAATCAAGCTAGACGGCCTTGCCACCGCAAAAGCGATCAAGGCTGAACTTGCCGAACGCGTCATCCACCTGAAGCAAAAGGGAATCACGCCAGGCCTTGGCACTCTGTTGGTTGGTGACGACCCTGGTTCGCACTCGTATGTGGCTGGCAAGCACCGCGATTGTGCCGAGGTTGGCATTCACTCGATCCGAATTGACCTACCTGAGTCTGCCTCTGCAGCCGACGTTCGTTCGGCTATTCGTGATTTGAACTCAGCCAGTGACGTCACCGGTTACATCGTGCAGTTGCCGTTGCCGTTTGGCCTAGATACCAACGCGATGCTTGAACTCATCGACCCGGATAAAGATGCCGATGGCCTACACCCGATCAACCTCGGGCGTCTGGTTCTCGGTGTCTCGGGCGAACTAACCTCACCGCTGCCTTGCACCCCGGCCGGCATCGTTGAGTTGCTATCCCGTTATGAAGTGCCACTCAAGGGCGCCGAGGTTGCCATTATTGGCCGTGGCGTAACCGTTGGGCGACCACTTGGGCTTCTGATGACCCGCAAGGGCATCGATTCGACAGTCACCCTTTTGCACTCGGCGTCTCGCAATCTCGAAGAGGCCGTCAAGTGCGCTGACATCGTCATCGGAGCCCTCGGCGTTGCTCACTTTGTTCAGCCCGAATGGATCAAACCTGGTGCGGCTGTTTTGGATGTTGGTATCACCCGCATCGAAGGCGAAGGCGAAGGCGGCAAGGCGACCCTGGTCGGCGATGTGGACCCGCGAGTTGCTGAAATCGCCGGTTGGTTGTCACCAAACCCTGGTGGCGTTGGCCCAATGACCCGCGCAATGCTGGTCAAGAACGTTGTCGACGCCGCTTCTCGCTAATCGTGGGAGATTTTGTATTCTTCAGCCAGCGCGCGTAGCTTTTTGTGAACTCCGCCATAGGCCTGCGCCTCATTTAGCGTCCACTTAGGCAACTTGGCAACCATCGTGTAGTTCGGGTCGCAAACGTTCGCCGCAGGTGAAAGGCCCATCTGGCTGACCAGTTGCATGGCGTCTAGCGCATCCAACCCGGTCAGGTCGCTGGTCCAGTTAATCAATTCTTTTTGACTGATGCGGTAGGCATCTTCGAGTGGGCGAACCGAGCCGGTGGCCATGATGAATTCATCGTTCTCGAGCCGTGGCCATGAGGGCGCTGCACCCTTGATTAGGTCAACGGCGATGACCGAGTTCATAGCCGACTCAATGCCGGTGCCGCAGACTTCGCCCTCGCCCTGACGAGCGTGGCCGTCACCGATTGAAAGCATTGCTCCGGCCACGTTTACCGGCAAATAAAGTGTGGTGCCAACGCGTGCCTCAGGGGTGTCCATGTTGCCGCCATAGCTGTTTGGGGTGACCACCAGGCGCACCTCGCCGCTGGCTGGGGCAACACCGATGGTGCCGTGCATTGGGTCGAGCGGCATACGCACTCGATAATCAGATCTTCCGGCCTTGAAGCCGGCGGTCCATGATTCTAGGTCGATGTCATAGAACCAGACGCGCTCTTCTAGGTCGTCATGCAACATCGCGGTTTCGTGAGTTGCAGTGAGAGCTCCAAAGGAGGGGAAGGTGCAGGAGATTCCATAGTCCCGTGCCGGCACAATCGAGACAAAGTGCACAGCCAGCAAATCACCAGGCTCCGCTCCTTGAACCTCGATTGGGCCAGACACCGGATTTAGCTCGGCGAAGTCGATTACTTTACTGGGGATGTCAAGCGGCGACTTCACGCGACCACCGAAACAGTCTTCGGTGGAGACTTCAATGAGATCCCCGGGCTTGACCGACAGGAGGGGATTCCTGCCACCGAAGGTGTACGAATACTCGCTTGGTGATGGACGAAGCTCGTGGATGCTCATTGAAGTTACTCTTTCTTTACTCGACCGAGATGGTCTTGATTTCGCGACCGCGGGCTTTGAGGACCACGGCAACGATGATTCCGATTGCTAGCCACGCGAGGCCAAGAACCTGTGCAGCGGCGCGTGCGTTGTAAAGCACGAATGCCAGCACAATCAAGCCCATGGCTGGGTAGATCAGGTGAATGAACCAGCGCTTTGACTTCTGCTTCACAATGAACCACCAAATAACCGAGGCGTTCAGAAGCATGAAGGCAAGGATGGCGCCAAAGTTGACCAGAGCCGAGATAGCCACCAAACCGTCTGGAAGGGTGGTTAGGAAAACGCCTAGGGCTACTGAGATAGCAACCACGAGAAGAGTTGCGTTCCATGGAACCTGACGCTTGCTGCTTACCTTGGCCAAGAACTTAGGTAGCTGACCGTCGCGAGCCATCGCAAAGATCAAACGTGCTGTGGCGGCCTGGGCAACGAGTGCGTTAGCAAAGCCCCAGGCAACAGCGGTTGAGACAGCGGTCAGAATAAACATGAAGTGACCGCCGGCAGTCTCAGAGGCAGCATAGAAAGCAACACCGGTTGGGTCACCATTCTTGATTAGAGCCGCTGGGTCTTCAACCAACATCGATGCAACCCAGGTCTGAGCGATGAAGAGCACGCCAACTGCTAGCAATGAGTAAATCATTGAGCGGCCGAGTGACTTGCTGGTGCCAGAGTTCTCTTCTGCAAGAGTGGCGATTGCGTCGAAGCCTAGGAATGATAGAACGGCAATCGAAGCTGCGCCGAAAACTAGTGGCCATGAGAAGGTATCTGCGTTGAAGAAGGCGTTGAAGCTGAAGCCGTCGCCCTTGCCCTGGGTCAGAGCGACGATGCCCACGACCAAGAAGATGGAAAGTGCAACCAGCTCGGCGACGAGCATGATCTTGTTTACCAGAGCGGTCAACGAAATGCCGAGGTAGTTGACCACGGTGTTCAGCGAGATGAACGCAAGCAACCAAACCCAAACCGGAATGCTTGGGATGATTCCGTTCATTGCCAAGCCGGCAACAAAGTAAAGGAGTGCTGGGATAAGGATGTAGTCGAGAAGAATCATCCAACCGGCGATAAAGCCAACCGGCTTGCCAATTCCGCGGCCGGCATAGGTGTAAACCGAACCTGACATTGGGAAGGCCTGGGCCATCTGTGAATAAGAGTTGGCTGAGAACATCATGCCAACCATCGCGATGATGTAGGCAAGGGCAATCATGCCGCCAGACGCCTGGAAGACGCCACCGAAAATACCAAACGGTGCAATCGGCACCATGAAGATTAGTCCGTAGGTCAGGAGGTCGCTGAACTTCAGTGTTCGCTTAAGCTCCTGCTTGTAACCAAACTGTTCGATGCCTGGGTCATCTCCAGCACCTGAACCCGGAAGGGTTGAATGTGTGCTCACGTTCTATCCAATCTGCAGCTAGTCAATATTTCCAAATGGAAATATTCAGTAGCCTATACCCTGCTGAAGGTCTCAGTTGGTTCTAAATCGGCGCCGATTGCAATTGCAATTTTGGCCGTCTTGCGCTCGGACAGTGTTTTATTAGGAATTGAGAACCCGGCAACGGCGAGGCTGGCCAATAAATTTACGCCATCGTAACAACCCTCGGCATAGGTGCCGGGCAGTGGAGCCTGATAACCGAACCGGGCTGAATAGGCTTCCATCAGTTTTAGGTGCCGATCATCGTCTTGCCTTATGAAGCTCGGCATCGCCGAATAAAGGTTTCCACTGTCATCTCCACCGGCAGCCACGAGGCAGTTTTCATCGAGAGCACTGCACAGCCTCACAAAGTGATTCGCTGCACCAATCTCAACAATGGTTCGGTTGAACTCGATGCTGTCGCGGCCAATAAGCGAAACCAAGATTCCCTCGGCGCCTGATTTCAAAGCGGTATGAGCAAGCTCCTCAACGTCAACCTGGCCGGTTGGGATGAGTCTGTCCATGACCACCGTCTGCCCCAGGTCGTGCAGCGCTCGACGTGCGGCGCGGTGAACCTGACGCGGCCAAACATAGTCGTTGCCAATTAGGGCCCAAGTTGAAATCTTGCGGTGCGCCGAAAGCCAGGCGATTGGCTGGCGGAGTTGTTCGCTCGGGCTGGTGCCAAGAAAGACAGAGCCCGGCTTTGCGGCTGCGCCTTCGTGCGGCGGAGTAAAGATGTATGGGACGCGGCCGTTGAGCATCAACTCAACTGCGGCTCTCACATTTGATGGGTGTGTTCCAACGAGGCCGTGCACCAGGTGTGAAGAAACCAAAAGGTCAACCTCGGCGGCAACCTCTTCGGGCCTCTGGCCGCCATCCACGATGACCAGCTCGATCTGGCGCCCGGTGGCCAGCGCCACCTCTTCTGTTGCCAGAAGGGCGCAGTTCATAATGGCTGGGCCAGCCTGCCCCATGATTCCCGAGAGCGGAACGATTAGTCCGATTGAGAGCGTGGTTGACTCAGGTCCGCGCAACAAGGCGTCGCTTGTCATGATTTGTTGGACGACTGAGCTCACTCGATAAGTATGGCCTACTATTTATCTACGTAGCTCTAGAGGGGAGTTGGCAATGACCGGTGCCGCAAGCACGTCAAGCAGCTTCCTGCGCACCAAGGGCATGGCTCAGGCGCTCTGGGATTTGAAGTCGATTCAAAGCGCATTGACCTCTGGCTTAGAAGTTGCGCTTAGTGAAGTTGGCTTCACCGCCGATCAGTTCCAAGTCCTATTCAGTATTTCGAAACTTGGCTCACCAACCATGGGTGAGATTCTCGGGGACGTAAACATGGCAAATGCTAGCCTCAGCCGCATTGTTGATTCTCTCGAAGACCGAGCCCTAGCCTTCCGGTTACCCAACCCATCTGATCGTCGGCGAATCACGGTCAACCTCTCAGACATGGGAGTTGCCAAACTTGACCAGGTTCTGAGCTCCCTATCTGCCTGGGCCTCGGCTTCAGATGGTGTTATCGACGTTGAAATGGCCGAAAAACTGAGGGCACTGGCTCAGAAAATCGGCAAGTCTGACCTCTAGGCGTCTAGAAACCCAACGCCTCTCTGTTCGCTCCCTAACACCACCAAAAAATCCGAGTATTTTTCACCCAATTTGGGTCTTTTTTGTGCGCCACGCGGTGGTTTCCTGATGAATTCAAGGGAAATAAAAGATTTATAAAAATCTTTGCGCGACACGCCATAACTTATTTGCGAAGCACTACATCTAGGGCTTAGTCTTGGGGAACTAACTAAATAAGCCATTATTTGGGGGAAACCGCTTCATCGAGAGATGTACGGAATTCGCGATAAATCACCAGAAATCAGCGAATTACCAGAGTTTATGGCCGAAACAAAGATTTTTACTCAGAGGAGAACCATCATGACCGTTACCGTTTACACGCTTCCTTCATGCGTCCAGTGTGACAGCACCAAAAAGTTCCTAGACCGCAACGATGTTGAGTACAACGTGGTCGACATGAGCCAGGACGAGACCGCTCTTGAGCTAGTTAAGGCTCTTGGCTACCAGGCTGCTCCAGTTGTTATCGCCGGCGATGACCACTGGTCAGGTTTCCGTCCAGACATGATCGCCAAGCTAGCTGCAGCCTAAACAGAAGCACCAAGACACCAGGATGTTCGAACTCGCTTACTTTTCGAATGTCTCGGAGAACACCAAACGCTTTGTCGACAAACTAGGCGTCAAGCACAACAGAATCCCGGTAAAGGCATCTGATGCTCCTCTGATGATGTCCGAGCCTTATGTTCTAATCGTTCCAACCTACGGGGGAGGCGACGATGCAACCAGTGTTCCAAAGCAAGTCA
>CANGGL010000014.1 GCA_947453465.1 Microbacteriaceae bacterium
GCGGAGGGGAAACGCCTGGTAACATTCCGAACCCAGAAGCTAAGACCTCCTGCGCCGATGGTACTGCAAAGGTGACTTTGTGGGAGAGTAGGACACCGCCGGACTTAATTTAACAGAATAGCCACCTTTTACCAGGTGGCTATTCTGGTTTAACATGGATATTTGTATCCCTAGGAGAGTCAAATGAGCGAACGTGAGTTCGAGAACCGTCCAAAGCGAGCCTTTTCAGGTGAGCGTAGTTCGGGCACCGGCACGGGTCGTGGCGGTTTCGACCGTCGTCAAGACGCTCCTAGTGGCCGTGCACGTCGTGATGAAGATCCGGGGGCAGCGCGCCCTGATTGGCAGCAACGTGTGGCGCGTCCTGTCGATTACGACAAGCCGAAGAGCCCGCTCATCCCTGATGAAATCACCGAAAAGGACCTCGAGCTCGGGCTTCGCGTCCAGCTAAAGACCCTAACTCCGGAAAACGCCGAGATGGTGGCACGTCATCTGGCCATGGTCGGTCTTCTCATCGACCAGGACCCTGAACTTGCTCACCAGCATGCCCTTGCTGCTGCTGGTCGTGCTGCTCGAATCGGACTAGTCCGCGAAACTGTGGGCATCACCGCGTATACCGTTGGCGACTTCGCGGTTGCGCTCCGTGAGCTACTTACCTTCCGAAGAATTTCGGGCTCGAATGACCAGCTACCTCTAATGGTTGACTGCGAGCGTGGGCTCGGTCGTCCAGATCGCGCGCTTGAACTTGGCCGCTCTGTGGACCGCGCCACCCTGTTGTCTGGAGTTCGAGTAAACCTCGCGATTGCCATGTCCGGTGCACGTCTGGACCGCAATGAAAACGAGCTAGCTCTTGCCGAGCTGCAGATTCCAGAACTGAACCCGGAGAAGGTTTTTCCTTACTCGGTCCCGCTTTTCTATGCTTACGCGGATACCCTCGACATTCTGGGCAAAGAGGCCGAGTCGAAGCGTTGGACTGATCTTGCCGTTCGCGCAGAAACCGCATTGGCAGGGAATCCTGGTCCAGAGGACGAAATCGTCGAGGTCTTGGAAGAATTCGAAATTCCGGTCCGTGCCGAGCGCAAGGAGTGGGAGCCTCGTGAGGATCGCTCACCTCGGGACGATCGCGGCTATCGCGGCGACCGTGGTTCAGGGGATTCTCGCGGATCTCGAGATGACCGTTGTTCACGCGACTCGCGTCCAAATAATTTTGCACCACGTAACGCTGAACGACCTGTTCGCGGCTACGGGGAGCGTCCGGTACGTCCTTATGGTGATCGTCCTAATCGTGATGGGGAGCGTCCGGCAGGTTCGGAAGCTCGCCGCGAATCCCCATCCACCGGTGATGCGGCACGTCCGCAACGCGACCGTGCCCCACGCGAGGGTGCACGCGATCGCAAGTTCGGCGAGAACCGTGACCGCTAGGGTCTGGGGTAACTACGACGTATTGCTGGCTGACCTCGATGGCGTTGTCTATGAAGGCGATGCGGCAATCGAGGGTGCGCCGGAGGCCATCCGTGCTCTAAAGTCACAGGGTTTACCTGTGGGTTACGTGACTAATAACTCGAGCCGAAAGCCAGAGGCAATTGCGATGCAACTTGCTGGCTTTGATGTTCCTTGTGAACCTGAAGACATCATCGGTTCGGGTAAAACCGCCGTTGACATTCTGAAAACCATGATTCCAGCCGGCGCCAAGGTTTTAGTGGTTGGTGGCGACGGTCTTCGTGCGCGCGTGACCGAAGGTGGTTTCGAGCTCGTATCTGATTCGAAGGACAACCCTGCAGCCGTGATTCAAGGCTTTGCGCCCGACGTAAGTTGGCGCGACCTCGCGGAAGCGGCATTTTCAATTCAAAAGGGCGCCAAGTGGGTAGCCACTAACCAAGACTGGACTTTGCCGCAGGAAAAGGGTCTAGCCCCGGGTAATGGCACCCTTGTCTCCGCAGTGCACACTGCGGTTGGTCAACTTCCGGTGGTTGCGGGTAAACCCGAACCGGCAATTTTTCACACTGCCGTTGAGCATTTTGGTGCTAAAAACGCCTTGTTTATTGGTGACCGCATAGATACCGACATCACCGGCGCTAACCGCGCAGCAATTGACTCCGTCTTGGTGTTAACCGGTGTTAGCACTCGCAAAGAGGTCATCGGCATCAAAGCCGAGGGGCGCCCAACCTATATCATTGGATCGATGTCCGAGCTTTTGGAGCCTTATAAGGCGCCAAAGAAAACTAAGCGAGGCTTCTCCTGCGATGGAGCCGAGGTCGAATTGCTCGACAACAAGGTGGTTGTCGCAATCGGCGACCCGAAGAGTCTTGGCGCTCTAAAGGCGGCTTGTGCTGTTATTTATGGCAGCGGTTTGCCGATTTACGCCTTGGATGTCGAAGTGGCCCTGTACGAATAGGTGTCTCGGCCTCGAGCGCATAGGCTTGAGGCATGTCAGAAGATCTCGTTTCACAGGTAAAAACCGAGGTGGAGCGCATCGTCGCACTGCCGCTGGACCAGCAGGTCAATGATTTCGCCGCATTACGCGATGAGCTCGAGTCTGTTCTAAACGACTCAGATTCGAATCGGTAGCCGGTTGCGCATCGATGTTGCACTGGTTGAGTTGGGTCTCGCCAGATCTAGAAACCACGCGTCCACTTTGATTGATGCTGACCGTGTTTTGATCAACGGTCGCGCCGCCCGAAAGGCATCTCAGCCGGTGGTAGACGGAGCTGAAATCGTTGTCTTAGAGGCCGTTGACTATGTCAGCCGCGCCGGTCACAAACTCGCAAAAGCATTCGATGTGTTTACCGAAATTGACCCGGTGAATAAGACCGCGCTAGATGTCGGTGCTTCCACCGGAGGATTCACGGATGTGTTGCTTCGACGAGGCATCGCAAGGGTTTTTGCCATCGATGTTGGCCATGACCAGATGGCACTCGAGCTAATTGATAACCCAAAGGTCATCAGCATGGAGGGTTTCAACGCCAGAGACCTCTCACTGGAGACCTTGGCTGAGGCCAGCGGTATTTCTTCAGACAAAATCAAGATTGATCTAGTCGTTGGCGACCTATCGTTCATTTCACTGACTCTTGTTCTCGAGCAAATTCTTTCGGTTGCCCCAACGGCCGATTACGTTCTGTTGATTAAGCCTCAGTTTGAAGTGGGCAAGCAGTCACTTCACGCTTCGGGTATCGTAACTGATCACCGTCTTCGAGCCGGTGCCATCAAGCAGGTTGTTGATTGCGCTCATGATCTTGGTTTGGGTGTTCGAGGCCTGACCAGGTCTGAGCTGCCGGGAACCCACGGCAATATCGAGTACGTTTTGTGGATAAGCCCACTTGAGCCGGTAAATCGGTCAAAATGGACAGACAGGATCGAAGCTCTAGCAAAGGAGGGCAAATGAGTGCAGTCCGAAAGGTATTGCTAGTAACTCACACCCGACGTCCTGAGGCTTTGGCGGCGGCGCTGGAAACCTGCGTCAAACTTGTTGCAGCTGGCATTACTCCGGTCATGTCATCGGCTGACCATTTTGAATTGTTGGCTTTTAGTGAGGCGCAGGCTGACTCGCCGACGCCGCTAGCATCGGCATTCGGCGCTCCAGAACGGCACAGCATTCAGCACCCACAGCTGCCGACCAACATCGAATTCTTGGACCAAAACTGTTCGATCGATGAACTTGAAGTTGCCATGGTTCTCGGTGGCGACGGCACCATCCTGAAGGCCGCGGAGGTTGTGCGAGAAGCTCGTGTTCCACTGGTCGGAATCAATCTTGGACATGTCGGTTTCTTGGCAGAATCTGAGCGAGACGGGCTGGCGGATGCCGTCGATAAAGTTGTCGCTAAAGACTACGTGGTCAAGGAACGTATGGCCCTTGCGGTCCGAGTAATCGTCGATGGCAAAGAGGTTTACAAAACTTGGGCCCTAAACGAAGCAACCGTTGAGAAGAGTGAGCGCGAGCGCATGCTCGAAGTTGTTGTTGAGGTTGAGGAGCACCCGCTTTCCAGCTTTGGTTGTGACGGCATCGTGATTTCAACCCCAACCGGCTCTACCGCTTATGCCTTTTCGGCCGGTGGGCCAATCGTTTGGCCTTCTGTCGAGGCGCTCCTGCTTGTTCCGCTGAGCGCGCATGCCCTATTTGCGCGACCGCTGGTTATTAAACCCGATGCTTTGGTCGCTGTCGAAGTCCTACAGCGCAGTGCCGGCCACGGAGTTCTGTGGTGTGATGGCCGACGCACTTGGCAGTTACCTCCGGGTGCTCGCGTTGAAATCGTTAAGTCAGACAAGCCGGTATTACTGGCTCGACTTAGGGACAGCACTTTTACTGACCGCTTGGTCAATAAGTTCTCATTGCCAGTTGCTGGATGGCGCGGACCGGACGAAGAGCACAAGGCAGAGTAGGTTTGCCATGATTGAAGAAATTTACATCCGTGACCTCGGAGTAATTCAAGAGGCACGTCTCCCGTTTGGCTCTGGCCTTACTGTCATCACCGGCGAGACCGGAGCCGGAAAGACCATGGTGCTTTCCGCGCTTGGGCTCCTGCTCGGTGAACGTGCCGATTCTTCTTCGATTCGTCGTGGTCAAGACCAGGCCTTTGTCGAAGGTAGATGGCTTATTTCGAAGGATTCACCGGTAAATGAAAGAGTGCGCGACGCCGGCTCAGAGGTGGATCAGGGTGAACTAATTCTGAATCGTTCGGTTTCGAGCGAGGGGAGAAGCCGCGCGGCTGTCTCTGGTCGTTCGACGCCTGTCGGTGTGTTGAACGAACTGGGTGAAATGCTGGTTGTTGTTCACGGACAGTCAGATCAGATTCGCTTGAAGTCAGCCGTGGCTCAGCGTGAAGCTCTAGATCAATTTGGCGGTGCAGAGCTGCAGGCAGCCTTAATTAGGTACCAGCAAACATTCAAGTCCTGGCGGGAAGTCACCCAAAGGCTAGAGGCGCTGAAGGCGTCACTAGAGGAGCGGGCCGCCGAAGCTAATCTTCTGCGTGAAGCGGTCGCCGAACTCGAAAAATTGGATCCGAAACCAGGTGAAGACCTCGAGCTGTCCGAAAAAGCTGAACGGTTCAATAATCTTGAGATCCTGCGCTCTGCCGCAGCCTTGGCCCACGAGGCAATCTCCTCTGAGAACTTCGCCGAATCTCCGGACGCAGTTGGGTTGGTTGGTCAGGCTCGCAGGTCTCTGGAGCAGGTTTCAAACCATGATCCGGAACTTGGCCGGCTGGCTGGACTGTTAAGGGACCTCGGCCTTCAGCTGAATGACGTCTCGGGGGAGATCTCCAGGTATCTCGCATCGCTCGATCTCGAGGGTGCTGGTGAAATTGATCTGATTCAAGAGCGTCGCGCAGCCCTCACAGCGGCCATGCGCAAATATGGCCCAACGCTCGACGAAGTTATTTCGTTCAGGATGTCAGCCTCTGACCGCTTGCTCGATCTGGATTCGTCGACCGAAACAGTCGATCAGTTGGGATTCGAGTACCAGCACCTATCTGAAGCCCTTAAGGTCCAAGCCGATGAACTCACTGGCATTCGCAAGTCTGCCGCTGAGCGGCTGGCCGAGCGAGTGACCGTCGAACTCCGCGAGTTAGCCATGAGCGGGGCAAGTCTTGTGGTTGAAGTGGCTTACGGCGATGCTTACTCAAGTCACGGCCAAGACCTGATCTCGATTCAACTAAGTTCATACCCGGGAGCAGAGCCAAGACCCCTTGGCAAAGGCGCCAGCGGTGGAGAGCTGTCTCGAATCATGCTTGCGATCGAGGTGGTGCTGGCCGAAACCCAGCAGGCACCCACATTTATCTTCGATGAAGTCGATGCAGGCGTCGGAGGTGCTGCTGCGATTGAGGTGGGGCGCAGATTGGCAATGCTTGCCCAGCGCGCCCAGGTCATCGTGGTCACCCACCTGGCGCAGGTGGCGGCCTACGCCAATGAGCATCTCAGAGTACTCAAGACAAGTTCGACAGAGTTCACCGCCACCGACGTGGTGGCGCTTGATTCATCTGCCCGAGTTGAAGAACTCGCGCGAATGCTTTCTGGTCTCAGTGACTCGGAATCAGGTCTGGCACATGCCGCCGAGCTGCGAGAACGTGCGCTCGCCGAGTTTGCCGTAGGTGACAAATAAATTAGCTCGAAATATCGGGAAATTCTCATGTTGAAGAGATGTTGTGCCTCAGTAGTTGGTAGGCTGTAATTCCATGGCAGAAGCAATGGAATCCGGTAGAACACGTCACATTTTCGTCACCGGAGGTGTCGCATCATCACTCGGTAAGGGCCTTACCGCCTCGAGTCTAGGCAACTTGCTGCGTGCACGCGGCCTCAAGGTTGTGATGCAGAAATTAGACCCGTATCTAAACGTTGACCCGGGCACAATGAACCCCTTCCAGCACGGTGAAGTCTTTGTCACCGATGATGGCGCCGAGACCGACCTAGACATCGGCCACTACGAGCGCTTCCTAGACATCAACCTCGGCCAATCGGCTAACGTCACCACCGGCCAGATTTACTCGACTGTGATCGCTCGTGAGCGCCGCGGTGAGTACTTGGGCGACACTGTCCAGGTTATTCCGCACATCACCGATGAAATCAAGCGTCGCATGCGCCTTCAGGCTCACGAGACTCCTGCTCCAGACGTGATCATCACCGAAATTGGTGGCACCGTCGGCGACATTGAATCGCAGCCATTCTTGGAGGCAGCCCGACAGGTTCGCCACGAGGTTGGGCGTGACAACGTCTTTTACGTTCACGTGTCACTGGTTCCATACTTGGCCGCATCTGGCGAGCTAAAGACCAAGCCAACCCAGCACTCTGTCGCGACACTCCGCTCAATCGGTATTCAGCCTGACGCTGTGGTTTGCCGAAGCGACCGGGAGTTGCCAGAGGGAATCAAGAACAAAATCGCTCTAATGTGCGACATCGAGAAGAGTGCGGTTGTAACGGCGGCCGATGCCTCGAGCATTTACGACATCCCGAAGGTGCTAAACCGCCAAGGGCTTGACTCCTACATCGTGAAGAAGTTTGGTTTCGAGGACACTCCGGTGGATTGGAGCCGTTGGCAGGGCGTTCTAGACGCAGTGCACAACCCAAAGCACGAGGTTCGTATCGGTCTGGTTGGAAAGTACATCGACCTACCAGATGCTTACCTTTCGGTCACCGAGGCTCTTCGTGCCGGCGGTTTTGCAAACATGACCAAGGTTCACATCAAGTGGATTGCATCGGATTCATGTGATACCCCAGAGGGTGCCGAAGCTCAACTCTCTGATGTAGACGCAATCTGCATCCCTGGTGGTTTCGGAGTTCGTGGCATTGAGGGCAAGCTTGGCGCTCTGACCTATGCCCGTGAAAACAAGATTCCAACCCTTGGACTCTGCCTAGGTCTGCAGTGCATGGTGATTGAGTTCGCCCGCAGCAAGGCCGGTCTCGCCGGTGCTTCATCTACCGAGTTTGACCCTGAGGCACAGTATCCGGTGATTGCAACCATGGCCGAACAGGTGGACATCCTTGCCTCTGGTGACATGGGTGGAACCATGCGTTTGGGACTATACGAGGCCAAGTTGAAGCCTGGTTCGATTGTGGCCGAGGTATACGGAGCTGACTCAATTGAGGAGCGCCACCGTCACCGCTACGAGGTGAACAACAACTATCGTGCTCAGATCGCTGAGGCAGGCCTAGTCTTCTCAGGCACCTCGCCAGATGACCACCTAGTCGAGTTCGTTGAATTGCCACGCGAGGTTCACCCTTACTACGTAGCAACTCAGGCTCACCCGGAATTCCGCTCACGCCCAACCAATGCCCACCCATTGTTCCGTGGGCTGGTTGCTGCTGCCATCAAGCGTCAGGAATCAAACAAGCTCTTTGAGGTCAAGGATGCCTAAAGACCGCCCCGCAACTCTTGCAATCAGCAAGAGCGAGGTTGTCTTTAGTGGCAAAATCTGGGACATCACTAGAGAGTCTTTTGACTACAACGGTGAGACCCTAGTCCGTGAGTTTGTTTCACACCCGGGTGCAGTCGCAGTAATCGCGCTGGACGATGAAAATCGGGTTTTGTTAATTAACCAGTACCGCCACCCCGTTAGGGAGTACCTCTGGGAGATTCCAGCGGGGCTGCTGGATGTTCCAGGAGAATCGAAGCTTGAGGCTGCCAAGCGCGAGCTGCTAGAAGAGACCGGTTACATCGCCGAAGGCTGGGCCGAACTTATCGAGTTTCACACCACGCCGGGTGGCAACAATGAAACCATCAGCATCTTTTTGGCGCGCAATCTGAGACATCAGGGTCATGATTTTGATCTTGAAGGTGAAGAGACCGACATGGCCCTGGAGTGGGTTCCACTGGGCGAGGCTCTTAAGAGTGTTCTTGCTTCGGAGATGAGAAGCCCGAGCGCTGCTGTCGGAATCATGGCTGCGGCTTTCAAACAGGGACTTTAGTGACATGTCGGGATTCGAAGTCGACTCCTACATCCGTCACCTGACCATTGAGCGTGGCGTTGCCAAAAACACCATTGGGGCTTATCGCCGAGATCTGAGGCGCTATCTGGGCTTTCTGGCCAGCCGCGAGATTCACGGCATTGAGCAGATTACCGAGAATGTGGTGCAGGATTTTGCCGAGCAACTGGTGACGGTTGATGATCTGGCCCCTAGTTCCGTAGCCAGAGTACTGGCTGGCGTGCGAGGGCTGCACAAATACTGGTTATTTGAGAACCTCACCAACCTAGACCCCTCGGCTCGCGTGAAGCCTCCGAAGGCGCCTCGCAAGTTACCCAAGGCCCTCTCGGTCAGCCAGGTAGAAGATTTGTTGAACACCGTTGCTGGAGAAGACCCGATCAGTTTGCGAGATCGCGCAATTCTTGAGCTGCTCTATGCCACTGGAGCCCGCGTTACCGAGATTGTGACTCTGGATCTTGATGATTTAGTTGACCCAACCCAGTTAAGGGTCTTGGGCAAAGGTTCAAAAGAGAGAATTGTGCCGGTTGGTAGGTATGCGCAGAAGGCTCTGGAGAACTATCTAGTCAGAACCCGACCTCAGCTTGCCGCACTCGGCAAGGGCACCTCGGCCCTTTTCTTGAATCAGCGAGGCGGCCGACTAAGTCGCCAAAGTGCCTGGCAAGTCATTCATGATGCCAGTGAGGCCGCCAAGCTACCGGGCGAGATCTCACCGCACACGCTCAGGCATTCTTTTGCTACCCACCTCCTCGAGGGTGGCGCAGATGTCAGGGTAGTCCAGGAACTACTCGGGCACTCATCGGTGTCAACCACGCAGATCTACACCTTGGTCACGGTGGATGCGCTTCGCGAGGTGTACGCGACAGCACATCCTCGCGCACGGCGGTAGGCTATAGACAACAGGTTGCATCGTAATTTCGGGAGGAATCATGGCTAAGGCAAATAAGGTTGCATCGGATTCGCGCTTCGCGAAGCCAAAACCACTTAGCTCGCACGGCCCCGCGCGAATCATCGCGATGTGCAACCAAAAGGGTGGCGTCGGAAAGACCACCACCAGCATCAACATGTCAGCCGCGCTCGCCGAATACGGCCGCAAAGTATTGCTGATTGACTATGACCCTCAGGGTGCGCTCTCGGCAGGCTTGGGCGTAAACGCTCACGACGCTGTGACCATCTACGACCTGATGCTTGATCGCAAAATCGACCCTAAGACCGCTATTCAGCACACCTCGGTGAAGAACCTGGATGTCATTCCGGCGAACATCGAACTATCTGCCGCTGAAATGAAGCTGGTGAACGAGATTGCTCGCGAGCAAATCTTGGCCAAAATTTTGAAGCAAGTTTCTGATGACTACGATCTAATCATCATCGACTGCCAGCCTTCGCTCGGTCTGCTCACCGTCAACGCGCTTACTGCAGCGCACGGTGTCATTATTCCTCTGGCCAGTGAGTTCTTCGCACTTCGCGGTGTCGCGATCCTAGAAGACATCATCAGCAAGGTGCAGGAGGGGCTGAATCCAGCACTTCAGCTCGATGGAATCCTTGCCACTATGTACGACGCTCGCACTCTTCACTCACGTGAGGTGCTCGACCGCCTTCACGAAGCTTTTGGAGCCAAGGTTTTCCGCAGTGTTATCAACCGAACGGTCAAGTTCCCTGATGCCACCGTCGCCCAGGCTCCGATTACCGTTTATGCACCTGATTCGGATGCGGCTGAAGCCTACCGAACCGTAGCCCGTGAACTTGTGGATCGTGGCTGCGCCCCATAACCAAGACCTGGCTGAAGCAACCGAGAAATCTATTGGATTTGCCGTCAGCCTGGGCAACTTTGAGGGGCCATTTGACCTAATGCTTTCGTTAATTTCGAAGCATGAAATGGACATCACCGAGATTACTCTGAGTCGGGTTACCGACGAGTTCATCTCGTACCTAAAGAGCCTTGACGATGATGAAGAACTTGACCAGGCCAGCGAGTTTCTAGTTATCGCGGCGACCCTTCTCGATCTGAAAATTGCCGGGCTACTGCCAAAGGGCGAAGTGGTGGACGCCGAAGATGTTGCCTTGCTCGAAGCTCGTGACTTGCTTTTTGCTCGCCTACTTCAGTACCGAGCTTTCAAGGAAATTTCGAGTTGGTTCTCGACCGCCTTGACCATTGAAAGCAATCGCATTCCTCGTGAAACGCAGATGGAAGAGCGGTTCCGTAAGCAGAAGCCAGAACTGGTTTGGAACTTGACATTGGCTGAGTTCTACAAGCTCTCGCAAGAGGTACTGACCCCGCGTGAAATTCCATCGGTCGGGCTTACTCACCTGCATGCGCCGAGAGTGTCAATTCGTGAGCAGGCTGCCGAAGTAATCTCCATGCTGCGCAAGGCTTCGACCCTAAGTTTTAGAGACCTTATTGGTTCCATCCGTGACCGAGGCGTTGTCGTTGCTCGATTCTTGGCCGTTCTCGAGCTTTATCGCCTGGCGGCAATCAGCTTCGAGCAGGTTTCACCATTGGGCGATCTTCAGCTGAGCTGGCGCGCAGAGAACTTTGACGATGAACAACTAGCCACACTAGGAGCTGATTATGACTCTTGATCCAACCACCAGGGGTGCCCTAGAGGCAATCCTGATGATTACCGATGCGCCGGTGTCGCTGGTTGCCTTGGCAACTGCCCTGGAGTGCCCGGTCAAAGAGGTGCGCGACGCGGTTTTGCAGCTAAAAGCCGAGTATGACGGCCAGGACGGCTCTGCGCCGCGTGGATTTGAGCTGCGCGAAGTTGGCGGCGGCTGGAGAATTTATGTTCGTCAAGAGTTTGACTGGGCCGTGAGGATGTTCATCTCAAATGAGAACCCAACCAAACTAAGCCAGGCCGCACTCGAAACTCTTGCGGTCATTGCCTATAAGCAACCAATTTCACGAGGCCAGATTGCCTCAATCCGTGCAGTAAATGTTGATTCGGTCGTGCGCACCCTGCTCAGCCGAGGCCTCATCACGGAGCTTTACACCGATTCAGAAACCGGTGCCATCAATTACGGAACGAGCGAGCTCTTGCTAGAACTACTCGGTATCAACTCTTTGGATGAGATGCCTCTAATCAGCCCATACCTGCCAGACGCGAACAGCACCTTCGATGTCGAACTCTAATAACGAGAACGCCGAGGGCGTAAGACTTCAGAAGGTAATGGCAGCTGCAGGTGTTGCCTCACGTCGCGTTTGCGAGGATTACATCACCCAAGGGCGTGTAAAGGTCAACGGGAAGGTTGTTACCGAACTTGGCACCCGAATCAACCCTGAGGTAGACAAGGTGACCGTCGGTGGCACACCGATTCAGCTCGACGCCTCGCGAGTTTACTTAGCGCTGAATAAGCCTTATGGCGTAGTGAGTTCTATGGCTGATGAGAACGGACGCGGCGACCTAAGCCAGTTCGTTGTCGGTTACGATCGCGTTTTCAATGTCGGCCGACTCGACTCTGAAACCACCGGTCTAATCATCATGACCAACGATGGAGACTTGGCTCACAAGCTAGCTCACCCGAAGTTCGGCGTTACCAAGACCTACGTGGCCCGTGTTGAGGGAGTTGTCACACCCGCAGTCATACACAAATTAGTAAGTGGTTTCGAGCTCGAAGATGGCCTAATCAAGGCAGATAAGGCCCACATCGTTGATGTTTCGGGCAACGAAAGCCTGGTTGAGGTTGTCCTTCACTCTGGTCGCAACCGCATCGTTCGCCGTATGTTCGAGTTTGTCGGTCACCCGGTTCTTGGTCTGGTTCGCCGCCAATTTGGCCCGATTCAGCTTGGCCCTCTAAAGGAAGGTCGAATTCGCGAACTTAGTAAAATAGAGGTCGGCGCTCTGCTGAAGGCCGCCGAAGGGGGAGTGGAGCGCGCTCCTCGACCACGCTTGAAGCCCGGAAAAACAGCACCGGCCAAGAACACCAAAAGGCGGTAACAGTGGCGATTAGAGCTATTCGGGGGGCTATCCAGCTCGATGTCGATGAGCGTGAGCACCTTCTAAAGTCAACCGCTGAGCTGTTGACCAAGATGTTGCACGCGAACGACATCGCCAACGGTCAGTTGGTGAACATCTTCTTCACCGCAACACCGGATTTGGTGAGCGAATTTCCAGCAGTGGCGGCGCGCGAGCTTGGTCTTGGCGACGTTCCTCTGATGTGCTTCGTCGAGATGAATGTTGCACGAGCGTTGCCTCGAGTCATTCGAATCATGATTCAAGCCGAGCTCGAGATTTCTCGTTCTGAAGTTCAGCACGTCTATCTACGCGGAGCCTCTGCTCTTCGGCTGGACATAGCCCAGTGAGTGAAGTTTCCGTTGCACGTTTCAAGGGCTCGGTCCGCATAGTCGGAGCCGGGTTGCTTGGCACGAGCATCGGTTTAGGGCTGTCGAAACTAGGCACCTCGGTTGCATTGGCGGATAGTTCGCCGGCAAATCTCAAACTTGCCATCGACTATGGTGCTGGCAAAGCAGCTCAGGGCGCAGATCAACCAGACCTCGTGATTGTGTGTGTTCCGCCAGACGTGACCGCCACTGTAGTGGCATCGGAACTGGCCGCCTTCCCGGCTGCATTCGTGACCGACGTTGCCAGCGTGAAGCATCAAGTACTGGATCAACTCACCGAACTCGGAGTCGATCTTTCTCGTTATGTAGGCTCGCACCCGATGGCTGGTCGCGAACGCGGAGGAGCCATTTCTGGGCGAGCCGACCTTTTCCTGGGTCGCCCATGGGTGATCACGGCAAACGCAAAGAGCTCTGCCGAGGCTATCTCGGCGGTTGAGACAGTGGCGCTTGATCTAGGCTCGGCGCCTTTGAAGGTTGACGCACTCGAGCATGACCGAGCGGTTGCCTTGGTTTCCCATGTTCCACAGCTGGTCTCCAGCTTGTTGGCATCGCGACTTATTCACGCGGAACCACAGGACGTTGCCCTCGCCGGTCAGGGCCTAAGAGACACCACCCGGATCGCGGCTAGCGACCCAAAGCTTTGGATTCAAATCTTGGCTGCGAATGCTGCTCAGGTTGCACCGGTACTCAAATCTCTCGAACTTGAACTACATGGGGTCGTTGAGGCTCTGGAAAACATTGACCAACCCGGGTCTCTGGCTCGAATTAGCCGAGCACTTGAATCAGGCAACCACGGAGTGGAACGCATCCCAGGTAAGCACGGCACCAAGCAAACCAGTTATGCGCAGGTAGTGGTTGTCATCGCCGATAAGCCGGGTGAGCTCGGCCGCCTCTTCAATGAAGTTGGCGAAATCGGCGTGAACATCGAGGAGCTAAAACTTGAGCACTCACCGAGTGCCCCGGTCGGGCTCGTAGAGCTATATGTTTTGCCTTCCATTGAACAAAAGCTGATTAGCGATCTTGAGTCGCGCGGATGGAAAATAGCCGGATGAGTCAATTTTTAGTTGCCATTGATGGGCCGGCGGGCTCTGGAAAATCGAGTGTTTCAAAGCAGGTCGCACGAGTGCTTGGTTTTGGTTACCTTGACACCGGTGCCGCCTATCGAGCGCTCGCGTGGGCGGTTCAGCACCTTGAAGGCTTTGACCTAGATGGGTTGGTCAATAAAGACCTGCACGCCGACTTTGCCTACACAATTTCTCTAAACCCGGATGACTATTGGGTTCGAGTCGGGGGACATGACCTCACCTCGGCGATTAGAACGCCGGCCGTGGCCGAGTCTGTCTCTGCGGTGGCCCGAATTCCTCAGGTGCGTGAGTTCATGAAATCTCTCACTCGCGACCTTGTCGCTAAGTCTGAATTGCCGGGAGTTATCGTCGAAGGCCGTGATATCACGACAGTGGTGGCACCCGATGCCGAAATAAAAATTCTCCTAACTGCCGCCGAAGAGGTTAGACTTAAGAGACGATCAGCCGAGCTTTCCGAAGCTTCTGCTGCAAGCGTCAAGCGTCAGGTTTCAGAACGTGATGCCAGCGACTCAAAAGTCGTTGATTTTATGACTCCCGCTCCGGGGGTCCAACTCGTGGATTCTTCTGATCTCAACTTCGAACAGACGGTTAATGCCGTTGTTTCCTTGATTGAGCAGTTTGGGTCTACTAAGGAATCCAAATGATTGAAGAAGAATTCGGCAACGAACTAGACGGCGATGAAGTCGAAGTTGAGTACGTAGCCATCGACCCGGCTGACCAAGCCTTTATCGAGCGTCTCAAGAGTATGAGCACCGATGAGGAGGAGAACCGCGCACGCGTTCTTCGCTCAGGCCTTGACGACTACGACCTCGAAGACGATGACTTTGAGCTAATTGAAGGCGAACTAGACCTCTCTGATGGCCCGGTCTACCTTCCAGCCTTGCCAGTGCTAGCCATCGTTGGCCGACCAAACGTTGGTAAATCAGCGTTGGTTAACAGAATTTTGGGCCGCCGCGAGGCCGTAGTCGAGGACAAGCCTGGCGTAACCCGCGACCGCGTTTCATACAAGGCCGAGTGGAATGAGCGAAAGTTCACCCTGGTTGACACCGGCGGTTGGGAGCCAGATGCCAAGGGCATCGACAAATCGGTTGCCCTTCAGGCAGAAATTGCCATCGAGCTTTCGGATGCCGTGCTTTTTGTGGTTGACGCAATGGTTGGCGCCACCAGCACCGATGAGCGCGTAGTCAAGTTGCTTCGCGCCAGCGGAAGACCGGTAATCCTGGTTGCTAACAAGATTGACGATGCTCGCCAAGAGCCTGAGGCTGCCGCGCTTTGGTCTCTGGGTCTGGGCGAACCGCACCCTGTCTCGGCTGTTCACGGTCGTGGCGTCGCAGACCTTTTGGATGCCGCTATGGCGGTTTTGCCAAAGGTTTCAGGCGTTGCCAAAGAAGAATTCGGCGGTCCACGTCGCGTCGCTCTAATCGGTCGTCCAAACGTAGGTAAGTCTTCGCTTTTGAACAAGGCCGTTGGCTCGGAGCGTGCCGTAGTAAACGACCTCGCCGGCACAACTCGCGACCCTATTGACGAACAGGTAGACCTAGGCGGAAAGATCTGGCGTTTCGTAGACACCGCCGGAATCCGCCGCCGCCTGCACTTGGCTCAGGGTGCCGACTTTTATGCTTCACTGCGCACCGCAGCCGCTCTTGAGCGTGCCGAAGTTGCCGTTGTGCTATTTGATGTCACTCAGCCGATCAGCGAGGCAGACATCCGCATCGTTGACATGGCTTTGGAATCTGGCCGAGCGCTAGTGCTTGCTTTCAATAAGTGGGATGAGCTTGACGACGAACGTCGCCGCTACCTTGAGCGTGAAATCGAGCAGGATTTGGCTCACGTTGACTGGGCTCCACGTGTAAACATCTCGGCTAAGACCGGGCGCCACCTCGAAAAGTTGGTTCCGGCGCTTGAAGTTGCTCTTGACTCATGGGACCAGAGAATTCCTACCGGAAAGCTCAACGCTTTCATCCAGGAGCTCACCATGGAGACCCCGCACCCGGTTCGTGGAGGAAAGCAGCCGCGAATCCTGTTCGCAACTCAGGCTGGCAGCCGCCCGCCGAAGTTCGTGCTCTTCACTACTGGCTTCCTGGACCCTGGTTACCGTCGCTTCATTCAGCGTCGCCTGCGCGAAACCTACGGTTTCGAAGGCACTCCGATTGAAGTTGGTATGCGTGTCCGTGAGAAGCGTAAGCGCACCTAAGCAAACGCACGATTAGTCCGTAGACTCAACACATGACCGAGCAGAAGACACTGAACCTTAGGGAGCAGTTCCTCACGCTACCGAATTTGCTGAGTCTTCTGCGTTTGGCGCTTGTGCCGGTGTTTCTACTGCTACTAATCAACGAAAAGTTTGCACTGGCAATCGGCGCACTCGCGCTGGCCAGCCTGACTGATTTTCTCGACGGATATTTCGCTCGCAAGTGGAACCAAATCACCAGACTCGGCCAGCTTTTAGATCCGGCTGCTGACCGCCTCTACATTTTTTCGACCCTGGTTGGTTTGGCCTATGTGGGGCAGATTCCAGCATGGATAGTCGTGGTCATCTTTGCTCGAGATGCGATGCTGGCCGTGGCTTATGTGGTGTTGGCAAACTTTGGTTATGGGCCGCTGCCGGTTCACTACCTAGGTAAAACCGCCACCTTTGCATTGCTGTACGCCTTCCCGCTGCTACTGATGGCAAAGATCTGGACTGGTGCGGAATTCGTGCTCCTGCCAGTGGCCTGGGCCTTTGCACTCTGGGGTGTCGGGCTCTATTGGTGGGCAGGTTTCGTTTATTTACGTCAGGTTCGCGAAGTTGTTAAAAACAGCCCTCGCGATTCACTAGGCTAGAACTCTATTTAGGAGCAGTTACATCATGGATTTTGCAGAGTCAGGCCTCGGGGGAACGCCAGACGAGGTTCAGTCAACCCTGCGATTCAGCGAAGACTTGCTTGCCGAACTTGGTTCAGACCTAAGCCGTGAAGAACAGTTAGCAATCGAAGCTCTTCCATCTGGGAGCGCATTGCTTATCGTGAAGCGCGGGCCAAATGCCGGTGCAAGATTCTTACTCGACCAGAATGTCACCAGCGCCGGACGTCATCCAAATGCCGACATCTTTCTGGACGACGTGACCGTTTCTCGCCGCCATGCAGAATTTGTGCGCGAAGGCAAAAACTTCAGTGTTTGTGACCTGGCCTCTCTAAACGGAACTTATTTTGAGGGTCAGCGCATTGAAAAAATTGACTTGGTTGATGGAGCCGAGGTTCAGGTTGGCAAATTCCGACTGACCTTCTTCGCTTCACGCGCAGACCTGCCACAGGGGGCCTAGTGTCAGCGGCCTTAGCAGCGAACCTCTTCGAGGCGCGTCACTCAAAACTGTTCAACATCGGTCACGTGCTGTCTGAACTGAACAAAGATTTTCAGGACCTTAGCCCCTCCAAGCTTCGATTCCTCGAGGAGCAGGGGCTAGTCGCACCGCAGCGAACAGCTTCTGGATATCGAAAATTCACTCAACTCGACATTGAGCGCATTCGAATAGTTCTAGAACTTCAGCGCGATCAGTATCTGCCGTTAAAGGTCATTCGTGCCTACCTAGCCGACCTGGACGCCGGTAAGCAGCCGAGCCTTCCGAGTGGTGCATCGGTCAACCCACAGCACCTTCGCCAGGCACGCACGAAGACCTTCACACACCTTGAACTTATTGCTGAAACTGCAATCACCGATGCCTTGATTCGCGAGGCGCAGGACGTCAACCTAATTGGCGTGGAGCCCTTCGAAGTCGGCGATGTTGAAATTGCTCGCGCGCTAGTTCACTTGCAGCGTTTTGGAATCGCACCGCGTCACCTCAGAGGTCTAAAGGCATCTGCAGATCGTGAAATCGGAATTATCGAAGGCGTTGTTGCTCCAGTTCTGAGCAAAAACGACACCGCCAATCGCTCGCGGGCGGCACACTATGCAGCGGAAATTGAGAACCAGTTCTCTGCAATTCGCGCTGAACTCATCCGATCAGTCATCGGAAAAATTGACGCTTAATTTGCGGGTTCAGCGGCCTAAAAACCGCTCCAAATAAGGCGACACGCCGTCACGGAAATTAACACCGAGAACACCGCTTTAGAGACAACAATTAAACCTGTACTTGAACGTTGGACTTAGCTGAAAGGAGCCGACGTGGATACCCCACTTGAAGGCCTCGAAAACAGCTACTCCCGCGGAATGTTGTTCACTGATGGTTTGCCATCGAACGACCCAAACGTTGGCTATCGCGGCACCTCAGCCGCCACCGCTTGCGGTATCACCTATCGCCAACTCGACTACTGGGACAGAACCGGGTTGGTTCAGCCAACTGTGCGCGGAGCGCATGGTTCGGGTTCTCAGAGACTCTATGCTTTCCGCGACATCCTCGTTCTAAAGTTGGTCAAGCGTTTACTCGACACCGGAGTATCGCTTCAGCAAATTCGCATTGCCATGGATCAGCTCCGTGCAGCGGGTATCAACGACTTGGCCTCAATCACACTGATGTCTGATGGCGCCAGGGTTTATCTCTGCACCACCCAGGACGAGGTCATGGACCTTCTCGGTCGCGGACAGGGCGTTTTTGGAATTGCCATCGGCCGAGTGCTTCGCGAGGTTGAAGCAAGCTTGGTAAACATGAAAGAAAGTCATGTTGACGAGCTTGATGAACTGGCCGCTCGTCGTCAGACCCGCAAGGCCGTCTAGCCAAATCCCGCTGTAACCCTGCGTTACATCTATGTTTCAGGGCCGAATTCGCCGATAAAAACGGTAGAATTACATAATGTTCAAGAAGATCCTGGTTGCCAACCGTGGCGAAATTGCTGTTCGTGCTTTTAGGGCCGCTTATGAGTTGGGTGCAAAAACTGTTGCTGTTTTTCCATACGAGGATCGCAACTCCACACACCGCCTAAAGGCCGACGAGGCCTATCAGATTGGCGAAATCGGTCACCCTGTTCGTGCCTACCTTGACGTTTCCGAAATCATCCGAGTTGCTCTCGAGAGTGGCGCAGACGCCATTTACCCGGGATACGGATTTTTGTCGGAGAACCCTGAACTAGCCGAAGCTGCCAAGGCCAACGGAATCACCTTCATTGGCCCAAGCTCGGATGTGCTCGAGATGGCGGGAAACAAGGTCACCGCAAAAGAGTCTGCAATTCGTGCCGGTGTGCCAGTTCTAGCATCGTCACCTCAGTCTGCCGACGTTGACGAACTGGTTGCACACGCAGACAAGATCGGCTTCCCAATCTTCGTCAAGGCCGTCGCCGGTGGAGGTGGCCGCGGAATGCGCCGCGTTGCCGAGGCCAAGGACCTCCGCGCAGCTCTCATTGAAGCCTCTCGCGAGGCCGACAGCGCGTTCGGTGACCCTCGAGTATTCCTTGAGCAGGCGGTTCTCCGCCCTCGACACATCGAAGTTCAGATTCTTGCTGACACCCACGGAAACGTGGTTCACCTGTTCGAACGCGACTGCTCGATTCAGCGACGCAACCAAAAAGTGGTTGAAATTGCTCCGGCCCCAAAGATCACCGAAGAACTTCGTCAGACTCTTTACCGCGATGCCGTTGCCTTCGCGACCCAAATCGGTTACCAGAACGCCGGAACCGTCGAATTCTTGATCGATACCGTCGGACCTAACGCGGGCAAGCACGTCTTCATCGAGATGAACCCAAGAATTCAGGTTGAGCACACCGTTACCGAGGAAATCTCGGATGTCGACCTGGTTCAGTCGCAGATGCGCATCGCAGCGGGGGAGAGCCTGGTTGAACTTGGTCTAACTCAGGACAAGATTCAGATGCATGGCTTTGCCATTCAGTGCCGAATCACCACCGAAGACCCGGCCGCTAACTTCCGCCCTGACACCGGCAAAATCACCACTTACCGCTCACCGGGTGGTGCCGGAATTCGCCTCGACGGCGGTACCGTTTCAACCGGTGCCGAGGTCAGCCCATACTTCGACTCAATGCTGGTGAAACTAATCGCCACCGGACGTGACTTCAAGACTGCAGTTACTCGAGCAAAGCGCGGTTTGGCCGAGTTCCGTATCCGTGGTGTCTCCACCAACATCGCATTCTTGCAGGCTGTTTTGGCCGATGAGATCTTCGCAACCGGTGACCTCAGCACCTCGTTCATCGATGAGCACCCAGAACTTTTCACCGCCAAGCCTTCTCAGGACCGAGGAACCAAGATCCTTTCTTGGCTAGCCGACGTGACAGTGAACCAGCCAAACGGGGCTCGCGGTCACCAGGTGACTCCAGCAGCTAAGTTGCCAACCATTGACATCAATTCGCCGGCACCAGCCGGTTCGCGTCAGCGCCTATTGGAGCTCGGCCCAGCCGGTTTCGCCAAGGCCCTTCGGGCTCAAACTCAAGTGGGAATCACCGAAACCACTTTCCGCGATGCTCACCAGTCGCTCCTTGCGACTCGAGTGCGAGGTCGCGACCTGATTCAGGTTGCTCCTTACGTTTCTCGTCTAACTCCACAGCTGCTCTCAGTTGAGGCTTGGGGCGGTGCAACTTACGACGTTGCACTTCGTTTCTTGGGTGAAGACCCATGGGAGCGCTTGGCCTCATTGCGCACCGCAATGCCGAATCTCTGCATTCAGATGTTGCTTCGTGGACGCAACACTGTTGGCTACACGCCTTACCCAACCGAGGTAACCGAGGCATTCGTGGCCGAAGCGGCCGCAACCGGAGTCGACATCTTCCGCATCTTCGATGCGCTCAACGACGTTGAGCAAATGAAGCCAGCCATCGATGCGGTTTTGAAGACTGGCACAGCGGTGGCCGAGGTTGCCCTTTGCTACACGGCCGACCTTCTAGACCCAGCCGAGAAACTCTACACTCTCGACTATTACCTGGGTCTTGCGCAGGAGATCGTCGATGCCGGCGCTCACATCATTGCCATCAAGGACATGGCCGGTCTGCTCAGACCAGCCGCTGCTGAAAAGCTTGTGAAGGCTCTGCGCGAGCGCTTTGACTTGCCTGTTCACCTACACACCCACGACACTGCCGGTGGTCAATTGGCTACGCTCATGGCTGCTATCGGTGCAGGGGTCGACGCTGTGGACGTAGCCAGCGCTCCGATGGCCGGAACCACTAGCCAGCCTTCGGCTTCGGCTTTGGTAGCGGCTCTAGCTCACACCGAACGCGACAGCGGAATTCCATTGTCGGCGGTAGCGGATCTGGAACCCTACTGGGAGGCCGTTCGCAAGGTTTACCACCCATTTGAGTCAGGTTTGCCAGGCCCAACCGGCCGCGTTTACCACCACGAAATTCCCGGTGGTCAGCTCTCAAACCTACGTCAGCAGGCCATCGCACTCGGCCTGGGTGACCAGTTTGAGAAGGTCGAGAACATGTATGCCTCGGCTAACGAAATCCTCGGTCGACCTACCAAGGTGACCCCTTCGTCCAAGGTGGTTGGTGACCTCGCCCTGCACCTTGTTGCGGTAAACGCAGACCCGGCTGATTTCGCTCTGAACCCACAGAACTACGATGTCCCTGATTCAGTGGTTGGTTTCATGGCTGGAGAACTTGGTGACCTACCGGGAGGCTGGCCAGAGCCGTTCCGAACCAAGGTATTGCAAGGCAAGCACCCGAAGTTTGGCATAACCCCGGTCTCGGCCGAAGATCTTGCTTCGCTCTCGAGTGACAGTGCGGCTCTTCGTCGTTCAACGCTCAACCGTTTGCTATTCCCTGGGCCTACCGCGGACTTCCTGAAGTCTCAGGAGACCTACGGAAACCTCGACCAAATTGACACTGTTGATTACCTATATGGTCTTGAACAGGGCCGAGAGCACGTTGTCGAAATTGCCAAGGGAGTACGTCTTTATGTTGGCCTCGAGGCAATCGGTACTCCAGATGCCAAGGGTTTCCGAACCGTAATGGCGACTCTGAACGGTCAACTGCGCCCAATCAACGTTCGTGACCGCAAGATTGCCGTAGATACCGTGCAAGCTGAAAAGGCTGACGCCACAAACCTCGGTCACGTGGCGGCTCCATTCTCGGGCGTTGTCACTCTGCAGACCGTGGAGGGTTCGCACGTTGAAGTCGGGCAGCCAATTGCAACCATTGAGGCAATGAAAATGGAAGCTACCATCACCTCAAACATCGCCGGTGTGGTTCGCCGTTTGGCAATCAGTAAGACTCAGGCCGTTGAAGCCGGCGACTTGATTGTGGTCGTAGTCCCAGAGTAAGAATTAATTCGATTACATGCCGTTCAGATAGACTTGAGCGGCATGTAATCGTTTCTAGAAGTACTTGCAAAACAAACCGAAACAGAGGAGATCAGCTTGGCTATTTGGGGTAAGAAACCAGAAGATGAGTCAACTGACTTTTTGGCACCGCGCCCGGCCATCGATGTAACTTTCGAGAAAAGCCACTCGCTAGCTGAGATTGCTGTTGATGCCGGTGCCGTAGATGTCACCCCAAGCACCTCATCAATTGAGATTATTTCGGAAGAACCTCGATTCCAGGCCCAGCCTGAAACTTCCCTTGAGCCGGTTCGCCGCAGTAACTACTCGCGTCGCGACAGCCTACGTGGAGAGTCATTTGACCAGCCTGAGCCGGCAGCAATGCTGACTGCGGATCGCCTGCTCGATGTGAGCGCCCGTAACCGCCCGGCTCCAGAGAGTGGCTTCCGCCGCTTCCTATACTTCTTGTCACTCAAGACCATTAACCTGGGTGACCCCCTGCGTGTTCGCGAGCAGAAGGCCATCGATGCACGCATCGGTGCCCCACTCGATGGCGGTGCCAAGTTCCTGCCGATCCTTACCCGTAAGGGTGGCGTCGGTAAGACTACTGTGAGCACCCTTCTGGGAATGGCTCTTTCCCTTTCGCGTGAAGACCGCATCATCGCCATCGATGCCAACCCTGACCGCGGAACCCTTGCCGAGCGAGTCAGCAAGTCAACCCGCTTCACCGTTCGCGACGTGGTTAACCGTGCGGCTGCCATCGATGGTTTTACCGACTTTTCAACAATGGTTTCGCGCGATGTCACCCGTCTTGACGTTCTCGCCTCTGACAGCGACCCGATGCTTTCTGAAGCCTTTGACGAAGGTGATTACAACGTGGTTGCCGACATGGCAGCTCGTTACTACTCAATCGTTCTAACCGACTGTGGTACCGGCATCGTGCACTCGGTAATGCGCCCGACTCTCCAGCGCGCCAATGGCCTAGTTATCGTTTCCGGTGGTTCCGTTGACGAGGCTCGTCTAGCCTCTGAGACGCTGACCTGGCTCGAAGCCAATGGCTATGGTGACTTGGTTCGCAACTCAATCGTGGCCCTCAACACAGCAACCCAGGCAACTCAGCTGGTCAAGCTAGACGAGATTGAGCAGCACTTCAAGACTCGTGTGCGCCACGTGGTTCGTATTCCTTACGACCCAGCGCTGGCAGCCGGTTCGGTCATCAAGTTCAAGGACTTGCGCAAGGGCACTCGTGACGCCGCGCGTGAGCTTGCAGCTCTCGTTGTTGACGGCCTAAACAGCCCAATCTAAGAATGGCAGTACGTGAAATTCGCCTCTATGGCGACCCCGTTTTGCGCACCGTTTCTGATCGAATCGAACTAATCGATGACAAGATCAAGGCGCTCATCGCTGATTTAATCGACACCACTAAATTGCCAGGTCGCGCCGGCGTTGCCGCACCGCAAATTGGCGTCAACCTTCGTGCCTTTAGCTACAACGTGGACGGCAAGGTGGGTTACCTTATCAACCCGGAGATTACTGAGCTTGGCGGCGAGAAAACCCTCGTGGATGAAGGTTGTCTATCGGTGCCGGGGCTCTGGCATAAGACTCCGCGCTACGAGTTTGCCCGCGCTGTCGGAACCAACCTCGAAGGCGAGATTGTCGAATTGTCAGGCAGCGGTTTGATGGCTCAGGCTCTTCAGCACGAATGCGATCACCTCGACGGCATGGTTTACCTCGGGCGTCTCGAGGGTGATGAGCGCAAAATCGCGATGAAGAACCTCCGAGACACCGATTGGTTCTTGGGCTAGTTAGAAGCCCCGTAGATCTCTTCCACGGCTGGGTCGAAATCGCGCATCACTGCTTCACGTTTAATCTTTAGCGATGGAGTTAGGTGTCCAGATTCCTCGGTCAACTCGCGATCGATCACGACAAACTTTCTAATCGATTCGGCACGCGAGAAGTGACGGTTAACCCGGTCAATTGCCTTCTGAATCTCTGCCAACACAATCGGCGACTTAGCAGCTTGGGCCAAGGTCATGTTCTTATCGGCGCCATTATTGGCCAACCAGATTGGCAGCATTTCGGTGTCTAGAGAAATCAAAGCAGCGATAAAGGGCTTTTGGTCGCCGATTACGACGGCTTGGCCAATCAATGGGTCCGCGCGGAGCGGATCCTCTAGAGGTGCCGGTGCCACATTCTTTCCACCGGCGGTGACCAGCAGTTCCTTTTTGCGGCCGGTGATGCTTAGGAATCCGTCTTCATCAAGATCGCCGATGTCACCGGTTTTGAACCATTCGCCATCGAAGGCTGCGGCGGTTGCCTCAGGGTTTCTCCAGTAGCCGCGGAAAATGTTGTTGCCTCGAAGCCAGACTTCGCCGTCTTCGGCGATTTTGATCCCGGTGCCAGGTAGGACGCGACCGACCTTGCCGATCTTCAAGTTATCGGCTCGTCCGATCAACGCCGGAGCGGTGACCTCGGTTAGGCCATATCCCTCAAGGACAATCAAACCAATGGCGCGGTAGAAGTGACCAAGGCGCGCACCCAGGGGAGCCCCACCGGAAACCGCATACTTGACCCTGCCACCCATAGCGGCTCGAAGTTTTTTGTAGACCAAGAAGTCAAAGAAAGCGTGGCGAAGTTTGAGGCTCAGGTTCGGGCCTGCTGAGGTATCAAGAGCCTTCGAATAGGCGATCGCAACGTATGCAGCGGTTCGGAAGATTTTGCCCTTACCGGCGGCCTCAGCCTTCTGCTCAGCCGAGTTATAAACCTTCTCAAAGACACGTGGAACCGCCAGCAGGAAGGTTGGGTGGAACGAAACCATGGCCGGTCCGACATTCTTGGAATCTGGCTGGTGACCGACTTTCACGCCACCGTGCACACAAAGAACTTCGATAAAGCGCGCGAAAACGTGAGCCAATGGTAGGAACAGCAGCGTGCTCGCGCCTTCGGCAACCACCTGAGGTAGCTCCAGGGTGGCATTTCTGCTTAGTTCGACGAAACCTCGGTGAGTTAGCTCGCAACCCTTTGGTTGACCAGTTGTGCCCGAGGTGTAAATGATTGTTGCCAGGTCGCGAAGCTTCGCGGTTTTACGCTTGATCTCAATTGCTTCGTCAGTTATGTCTCGGCCGACCTTAATCAGCTGGTCGATGGCGTCAGAGTCAATCCGCCATACTTTGCGCACCATGGGTGCGCCGGCCTTGATCTCCTCAAAACGTGACTCGTGCTCTTCGGTTTCAACGAATAGCGCTACAGCATCTGAGTCAGAGAGAATCCATTCCATCTGAGATGGGGCCGAACTTTCATAGATTGGCACAGAGACGGCTCCGGCGTACCAAATTGCGAAGTCGAGAAGGGTCCACTCGAGGCGGGTTCGGCTCATGATGCCAACGGCTTGACCCGGTTGGATACCGGCGGCTACGAGCCCCTTGGCCAGGGCGACAACTTTGGTTCGGAAAGCAAGTGCTGTTACATCCACCCAGCGACCCGCTGCTTCTTCAACCGAGAAGAGGGCCAGATTAGGGGTTTTCTCGACGCGCTTTTCTAATAGGTCGGTGATGTTGTCTGATTCCGGAGATACGATTAGCGGCTCGATGTCGTACGCCTTCATTTTCGCTCCTTAGCGGACTGTTTCCACAACTCTAGCGGTCTTGAGGTCGCTAAACTTTGACTTGCGAAAGCAAGTTTTTATTGAATAAGAGGGTCAATCATGTACGCAATCGGTATCGACATCGGTGGAACCAAAATCGCCGGTGCTCTGGTTGACGCAAACGGTGTCATCGTTCTTGAAGAGCGCGTGCCGTCACCGGCAAATGACTCTGAAGCGATGGTCGAGGCAGTGGTTGGTCTAATCCAGCGACTATCGGCAAATCACGAGGTAATTGGCGCCGGAGTTGCAGCCGCGGGTTTCATTGATGCCGATCAATCGACCATCATTTACGCTCCAAACATCAGCTGGCGCAATGAGCCATTCAAGGCGAAGTTGGAAGCCAAGCTGGACATCCCGGTAATCATCGAGAACGATGCCAACGCCGCTGGGTGGGCTGAGTACCGTTACGGCGCCGGCCGAGGCTATAAGCACATGATCATGTTGACCATCGGTACTGGCGTTGGCGGAGCGGTTATCACCGACTCACGGATGCTCCGTGGAGGATTCGGAATCGCCGGTGAGCTGGGGCACCTACGCATGGTCCCGGATGGTTTGCTGTGTGGCTGTGGCCAGCATGGATGTCTTGAATCGTATGCCTCGGGCTCAGCGCTGCTTCGTGCGGCCAAGGAACTGGCAGCCTCAGGCGCACCCGACGGTGTTCGACTTCGCGAAATTGAGGCCGAAGCGGGGGAGCTCACCGGCCTTGAGGTTTACAAGGCAATTCTTGAGGGTGATGCCGGCGCACTTCGCATTCTCAGTGAACTAGGGGCTTGGCTCGGTCAAGCTGTCGCGAGCCTAACCGCAGTCCTTGACCCAGAGGTAGTCGTCATCGGTGGCGGAGTCAGCGCCGCTGGAGACTTGCTGTTGGATTCGATTCGCTCGGCGTACTTGGCTCATTTGCCAGCTCGAGGTTTCCGCCCCGAGCTGAAGATTACGACCGCAGAGTTTGTCAACGATGCCGGTGTAGTTGGCGCCGCTGACCTCGTCCGGGTTGCATTCACAGCGCGATAAACTATTACCTCGAGTCGAAATCACCTGAGGGAGGCGAAGTGGCTTACTTTATCCTGAAGACCTTCGTGCTCGGGCCGCTATTGCGTGTGCTTTTTCGACCTTGGGTACGCGGAATGGAAAACATTCCATCGACCGGCGCCGCCATCCTGGCAAGCAACCACTTATCTTTTTCAGACTCAATTTTCCTTCCGCTGATGAGCCGACGCCCAGTCGTGTTCTTGGCGAAGAGTGAGTACTTCACTGGCAAAGGTCTCAAAGGCGTGCTAACCCGCTGGTTCTTCAAAGCCACCGGCCAGTTGCCAATTGACCGCTCGGGTGGCAAGGCATCAGAAGCATCATTGAACACCGGCCTTGGTGTTTTGGCTCAGGGGTCGGTCCTCGGCATTTACCCCGAGGGCACCAGAAGCCCGGATGGCCGCCTATACCGCGGACGCACCGGAATTGCCCGTATGGCTTTGGAAGCCAAAGTGCCAATCATCCCGGTGGCAATGATTGACACCGAAAAAGTTCAACCAATCGGGCAGAAAATGCCAAAGATTCGCCGAATCGGCATCGTCGTCGGCAAGCCATTGGACTTCTCGAGGTTTGATGGCATGGAGGGTGATCGAATCGTGCTGCGTGCGGTCACCGATGAAATCATGTACGAGCTCAAGCAATTGAGCGGCCAAGAATACGTGGATGCATATGCTTCTTCGGTAAAAGAAAAGCGGGCTCGTCTAGCGCGCTAGGGGAGCCAGGTAGGAAATCAAAATGAACGAACCAGTAGTCAACGCGGATCCGACGGTGCTTGCCGGTCTTGACCACTATTTGACTCTTCCTGCCAAGCAGCAGCCAACTTGGCCCGACGCGGCCAAAGTGGCCGAGGTTCGCGCCGAACTCGCTGTTCAGCCACCGCTGGTTTTCGCTGGTGAAGTAGACATCCTGCGTTCCAGACTGGCTGAAGCCGCTTCGGGCAAGGCCTTCTTGCTTCAGGGGGGTGACTGCGCCGAGACTTTCGCCGACGCGACCGCTGATCGAATCAGAAACCGAGTCAAGACGCTTTTGCAGATGGCTGTCGTGCTTACCTATGGCGCATCCATGCCAGTAATCAAAATGGGTCGCATGGCCGGCCAGTTTGCTAAGCCGCGCTCAAGCGACGATGAAACCCGTGGCGATGTGACTTTGCCTGCCTACCGCGGCGACATCGTTAACGGTTATGACTTCACCGCCGAGTCGCGAGTGCCAGACCCAAACCGCATGCTGAAGGCCTACCACACCAGTGCATCGACCCTAAACCTGATCCGCGCGTTCACGCAGGGTGGTTTCGCAGATCTTCGTTCTGTCCACGAATGGAACCGTGGCTTCGCTGATAACCCCGCAAATGCCCGCTACCAGTCCTTGGCGCAGGAAATCGATCGTGCGATCAAGTTCATGGCGGCCTGCGGAGCAGACTTCAACGAGTTGCGAACCACCGAGTTCTATGTGAGCCACGAAGGCCTTCTAATGGATTACGAGCGCCCACTGACTCGCATCGACTCACGCACCGGAAACCCATACCTAACCTCAGGTCACTTCATTTGGATTGGTGAGCGCACCCGTCAGATGGACCACGCACACGTTGATTACCTATCGCGAGTCCGTAACCCGATTGGTGTCAAGCTTGGCCCAACCACGCAGGTGGCTGATGTCGTCGAGTTGATTGAGAAGCTTGATCCAAATCGCGAACCTGGCCGTTTGACCTTCATCACCAGAATGGGTGCGGGCAAAATTCGTGAAGAGCTGCCAAAGCTTGTTGAGGCAGTCCGTGACTCTGAGGCAAACCCGCTTTGGATTACCGACCCAATGCATGGCAATGGAATCACCACCAAGAACGGTTACAAGTCTCGACGCTTCGACGACGTAATGGACGAAGTTCGTGGTTTCTTCGAGGTTCACAAGGCTGCGGGGACCTTCCCTGGCGGCGTTCACGTCGAGCTAACTGGCGACGACGTGGCCGAGTGCCTTGGGGGGTCGGATTCAATCGATGAGGCTGCTCTCGAGGAGCGCTACGAGTCACTCTGCGACCCTCGCCTGAACCACATGCAGTCGCTTGAGTTGGCCTTCTTGGTTGCCGAGCAGCTATCTAAGCGCTAGAACCAAAGAAAAAGGCGACCCCTCGGGGTCGCCTTTTTTATTGGCCGGTTACTTTGTGGAAATTGTCACCGAGTCACCGGCTTTCAATTTGGTGCCGACCGCTGCGCTGGTTCGCTTTACCTTCACGATGCCCCATTTGCTCTGAAGCTGATCGGTGTTCACGAATACAGTCAAGCCGGCGCTCTCAAGCAGGGCCTTGGCGGCCAAGACTGTCTCACCGATCACCTTTGGCATAATCACCACGTTTGGGCCCTTGGAGACCAGTAGTTTCACGGATCCACCTGCGCCGAGCGGCTGAGACTGAGGCACAATTCCGATTGCCTTGCCCGGCGAGACAGTGTCGCTGAACTCCTGGCTGATACTAGAAACCTTCAAGCCGGTTGCTTCGATGGCAGTCACGGCAATTGCTTGATCGATGCCGGAGACCGCAGGTATAGGGCCAAGCGAAACGCTCAGATCAACGGCTGTTCCTTCGGGGATGGGGGCTCCATCGGCTCCGAGGTAGTCGTATACCTGACCAATTGGCTGGACGGCAAACCATGAGTTGACAGCGCCTAGTTTGAAACCCGAGCCGAGTAGTTTTGCCGTTGCTTCGGCCAGATTGAGACCCTTGAGTTCAGGAGCCGGCACCAGCTTAGGGCCCAACGAGACAAACAGCTTGAGGTCTGAATTCTTGGCCAGGTATGAACCTGCGGTCGGCTCGGTTCGAATCACGAGGCCCTTGGTGACCGTCATACTGTTTTCGTTTACGAGCGTTATCTTTGGCGCCAGAGTAGCCAGAGCTGATTCAGCCGAGGCAACGGTTCTACTGGTCAGCGTCGGCACCACGCCAAGTGCGCCGGGCCCGCTGCCGAACCACCAGCCTGCTCCGCTTGCCAAAACTAAAATTATGAGTGTGGTTACCAAAAGTTTTAGCCCGAGCCTGCGTGTTGAGCGAATCTCGGTGGTGAGTTGCGTTTCGGCGACCAGATCGGCGCTCTGAAGCACCTGTGTGGCGTTTGAAGCTGAGTTGAGCGCGCTGCCAGCCGCGAAAGGCGCAACAAGTTCAGTGCCGATTAGTGCTTCCGTTCCGTTGAGAAGCTCGGTGCTGTTAAGTAACTCGGTGCTGTTAAGTGACTCCTTGCGAGTCGGGTCGATACCCATCGCGGTTCCACCGAGGTTGAAATCCATCACGGTGGTCACTGCTGCGCGCCCGGTCTTCAGCTCGGCGATGACTTGGTTGACTTTGGTGAGCAACGCTCCGGCATTATCTGGGCGGTCGGCCGGGTCCTTTGCGGTTGACCAGAAGACTAACTTATCGATGACCTGCGGCACCTCGGCAACCAGTGCCGATGGGGCTGGGACCGTTGAATTTGCGTGCTGGTAGGCAACCTGCACTGCCTGCTCACCCTCGAAAGGCTGACGGCCAGTTAGCAACTCAAACAGCATGATTCCGGCTGCATAGACGTCACTTCTTGCATCGGCGATGCCCCTCGTAACGAGTTCTGGAGACAGGTAGGCGACGGTGCCAACTAGGCTGCCGGTGCTGGTGTGGGCGGTGATTGCCCGGGCCAGGCCAAAATCGCCGAGTTTCACTCGGCCATCATCGGCAAGCAGCACATTTTCTGGCTTCAGGTCACGATGCAAAATACCAGAACGATGAGCTGCCGCGAGACCCGAGAGAATCTGGGCAAGCATTTCCAATGCACGAAGCGGGGGAAGGGGGCCGTAATCCTTTAGAGCATCGCGCAGGGTGATGCCTTGAACGTATTCCATGACCAGGAAAGTTTGCTCACCCTCGTTGCCTTGATCGAACACGTTGACCAAATTTGGGTGCGAAAGGTTGGCTGCGATTTTGGCTTCGGAAACGAATTTTGCCTGGAAGCCCGCGTCGTTGGCCAGGTGTGGGTGAATTACCTTGACCGCAACCTTGCGATCAAGTCTTTGGTCGGTTGCCAGGTACACGGTTGCCATGCCGCCGCGAGCAACGAGACGCTCAATTAGGTAGCGGTTGCCAATCAGTTGGCCGATGAGATTAGACATTGACCACTGTTCTGTTCATACCAATATCGTGCCACATTGCTGGTTTGATTATCCTCAGGCTCAAAGGTGTGGCAATCTTGACGTGTGACTGATGTATTAGCCTCCGTGGCATCCTGGATTACCGTTCCCGACGCAGCCGAACTTATGGGCATCCCGCTAGGGCGTGTTCGTCGATTGATCGAGGAACATCAGCTCGTCGCGGTCAAGCGCGATGGTGTGGTGAGCATTCCAGCCGAGACCATCGTCGATGGCGAACCGTTGGTTAGCCTGCACGGCACGATAATCGTGCTGCTGGATTCGGGTTATTCACTTGATGCGGCCATCGAGTGGCTTTACACATTCGATGACCAACTCCCAGGAACCCCTATGGAGTTTCTGTTGAAGGGGCACAAATCTGCCGTTCGCCGTTTGGCAATGGTTCAGGCGCTCTAACCGCCCAAAAAAACTTAAGCTTGGCGGTTAATTACCTTCAGCGCCAAGCCGCGAAGCTGCTCTTTGGCAGTCGGTTCTAGGTCTAGCGATTCAAGCGCATTCAGGCTCTCATCGGCAAGTTCTTCCATCATGCGCTCGGTCTTGGCTAATGCGCCCGATTCCTTGATGGTCTGCTGCAAGAATCCAATTTGCTCTGGCTCAAGTTCTCTGCTGCTCAGCAACTCATCGAAGATACGTCCGATTGAGGGACTGAGCGCCTCGCGAGTGAGCGCAACCAGCACGGTGCGCTTACCTTCGCGCAGGTCATCGCCGGCAGGTTTTCCGGTGACTGCCGGGTCGCCAAAAACACCAAGGATGTCGTCGCGCAGCTGAAAGGCCATGCCCAGTGGAATGCCGAAAGCTGAAAGTCCGTGGAGCAAGCCAGCCTCGGCGCCGGCAAAAGCTGCACCGATCAAAAGTGGCGCCTCGATGCTGTACTTCGCGGTCTTGTAAAGCATGACTCGGTTTGCTCGACCGAAGGCCTCTTCGGCTGGGCGAGTGGTTGCGGAGTTCTCCTCGAGGACGTCAAGGTACTGACCCGCCATAACCTCTACTCGCATCTTGCTGAACTCGGTTCGGCAAGCGGACTCAATCGAAGTATTTGGTGCAGCCAACAAGGCATTTCCGAAGATTTCGCTGCTCCAGCCAAGCATTAGGTCTCCCACGAGCACCGATCCGGCGACGCCGAAGCGCTCAGGGCTTCCCGCCCAGCCGGATGCGCTGTGCAAAGCCTCGAAGCGCTTGTGAACTGCAGGAGCACCGCGTCTGGTGTCTGATTGGTCGAGAAGGTCGTCGTGGACCAAAGCCGCTGCGTGGAACATCTCGAGAGCCGCCGTGATTCCGACGATTGCGGCAGCGGAGTTTTGGCGCTGAGCTTCGGTTTGCTGGAGATCGGCAGTGCCCATGGCGCCCACCCAGGACCAGTAGCAAAACAGAGCACGGAATCGCTTGCCGCCGGCAAGGAGGCTCTGGGTGTAGTCAACAACTGGGACCAAATCGGGAGAAATCGCGTTGAAATCATCACGCCGCGAGACGCAAAATTCATCGAGATTTGCTTGGATCAGTTCAAGTAGGACTTCGGATTCACTCACAGGAATAGCCTAACAATCTGGAACGTTTACATAAGTAGAACGGAGCCGTAGGCTTAAGGCAATAGCGGAGGATTCAAATGGCACTTTCGGATCGAGAGCAAAGATTACTTGATGAGCTCGAGCGCGGACTTTACGAGACCGATGCGAACTTCGCCAACAAGCTAGGCAACCCTTCCGCCAAGACTCCGGCGAGGCTTATCGCCGGTCTGGCCATTGGTCTGATTGGTGTCTCGCTTATCGTTTTTGCGGTGATGATTCGTGTCGCCTTCTTTGGCGTCTTTGCGTTTTTAGTGATGCTGGCTGGATTGATCGTAGCCAGTTCAAACCTCGCGCCACAGGCAGGTTCCTCGCAGAATCAGCCAGGCCAGCGAAAGTCATCAGGTGGTAGTCCGCGCAGAAACTACTTTGAAGAACGCTGGGAGAAGCGTCAGCGTGAATAGTTCACCGGTCTAACACCCGCAAAGGCGTGGCCGTAGGTCGGTCAATCAGCAAAGAGTCCTGACAACCCCCGAAAGGGGGGTATTTTTTTGCCCTTTTTGACCTGCATTTGGACCGCATTTAACCCATTTGCCTCCATTTGCCTCCACTCGTTACATCCCTGTTATTTATTGGTAATTACGACACGCCGAGGTGAAAATATTCCCCAAAATATTGAATATGTGGAAGGAAATGGAGTAAAGTGGAGTAAAGCGGAATTTCAAAGGATGAAAGGGGGAACCGATGCTTCTAGGTCAGCACTCACCAAAGCTTGACGACAAGGGTCGAGTCATCCTCCCTGCCAAATTCCGCGAGGAGCTCCAGGGTGGTCTAGTAATCACCCGAGGCCAGGATCGTTGCCTTTTTGTTTTCAGTGCAGCAGAGTTTGCTTTGGTCAATGAAAAGATCCGTCAGGCGCCGGTTACCAATGCCGAGGCGCGCAACTACCTCCGCGTTTTTCTATCGGGTGCCTCGGATGAGCAGCCGGACAAGCAGGGTCGCGTAACTATTCCGGCCACACTGCGTCAGTACGCAGGCCTGGACAAAGACTTAGTCGTTATCGGTGTGGGAAATCGCGCCGAAATCTGGGATGCCAAGGCGTGGACTGAATTCTTGGCCACACACGAAGCCTCCTTCTCTAATGTCTCGGAGGAGGTGGTTCCCGGACTCTTCTAGCCTGCTGCTAGATCTCCACCCGTTCATAACTGCGATAAACCAAGCTCGCGGCGAATGGATGGGGTTCTAGTAACAGGAACTTCCGGATAAATGATGTCAAAGAAGATTTCTGAACTACACGCTCCAGTGACTCTCGAGCGCACCATTGAACTCCTGGCTCCGGCTCTCGAAGCGGAAGGCGCCGTATTTGTCGACGGCACTCTCGGCCTGGGTGGTCATAGCGAGGCTTTCCTCGAGCGTTTCCCCAAGCTAACGTTGGTTGGCATCGACCGAGACACCAACGCTTTGGTGCTCGCGGGGGAGAGACTAGCCAGATTTAAAGACCGAATCCACTTGGTGCACGCCGTCTACGAAGAAATCGAAGACGTGCTGGACGAGCTAGACATTAAGTCGGCGCAGGGCATTTTGCTTGACCTCGGAGTCTCGTCTATGCAGCTCGATGAGGCCGACCGCGGATTCGCTTATTCCTACGAAGCCCCGTTGGACATGCGCATGGATGCTTCTACCGGGCAAACTGCGGCGGACGTCGTGAACACATACTCTGAGCAGGATCTGGCCCGAATCTTCAAAGAATTCGGTGAAGAACGCTATGCCAAGGGAGTTGCCAGGGCTATCGTCGAGGCTCGCAAGACCACTCCGTTCACCACTAGCACCCAGCTAGCCGGTTTGATCGCCAAGGTCATCCCATTCATCCCTGGCAAGAGCAGCGGCCACCCAGCCAAGCGCGTTTTCCAGGCACTAAGAATCGAAGTCAACGGTGAGCTAGAGGTGCTAGAGCGCACTATGCCAGCTTCCATTCGCTCACTTTCGGTAGGTGGCCGAATCGTGGTCTTGTCTTATCACTCGCTAGAGGACCGAATCGTGAAGCAGGCCTTGGTTGCTGCGGCCAACTCTTCAGCGCCACTCGAGCTTCCATTTGAACTTCCAGAGCACGCCCCAGTCCTTCGCCTTCTGGTGAAGGGTGCTGAGCCGGCCACTGCCGAAGAAATTGCAATCAACCCACGAGCCGCATCTGTGCGTCTCCGTGCGGCAGAAAAGATCCGGAGTCAAGCATGAGTACAGTTCGTCTAACCCAGGCACCTAGGGCTACTCGCCAACTGCCAGCTCGCGCCAGCCTTCGCTCAATCAACCTTTCGGGTCTCACCAACTCACCATCCAGCCGAGTGGTGGTTGCAACCATCACTCTTGGTGCGGTCGCAATCGCTATTTTCCAGTTGTTGCTTCACATCGCTACCTCTAGCTCGGTTTATGAGCTTTCTCACCTGCAGACCGAAAAGCGTGAACTTAGTACCACTACTCAGATTCTTGGGCAGCAGGTGGATTCGCTGGCATCTCAGCAGAACCTGGCCAATGCTGCCGAAAAGCTGGGTATGATTTCAAACGCAAACCCAGTGTTCTTGCGCCTCGCTGACCAGAACGTATTCGGTAAGCCGACCGCGGCTTTGACCGCAGATGGTCGCGTTTCTCGCAATCTGGTGCCTAACGCCGCGATGACTCGTAGTTCAGTCATCGTCGACCCTTCTAAGACGGCGGATTCCTCTGCTTTGGATGCAACTTCAAACTCGGTGACTGGTATTTCGCCTCTTGCCGCGAATGCTTCTCCTGTGAACCTGAATGTCGCTGAGGCGAGTTCAAAGGTTCGTTCGGTAGTTTCTTCTAGTGGCGGCATTCCAGCGTCACCAACTCACTAAATCAAGGCAGGTCGGCGGATGACATATCTGACGCCAGGCGACCCGAAAAAACGAGTCCGCAAGATTCAAGCCACGGTTGTCGTAATCGCCGTGATTTTCGGCATTCGGTTGGTTGACCTTCAAATTGTTGAAGCTAACGCCATCAATGCAAAGTCATACTCAAACCGCGCAGTTTCGCGCACACTTCCGTCATTTCGCGGTGACATCACGGATGGCGAAGGAGCAGTTCTTGCTCACACAGTCTTCAAGTACGACGTCAACGCGGCTCCTGACATTGTTAGGCCATTCACGCACAAGGTAAATGGTCAGGATGTGCTGGTTTCAGTTGACCAGGCGGCTCTTGAGTTGGCGACTTTGACTGGTCAGACTCAGCCCGAGGTTCTTGCCAAGCTGATCGGCACCGGAAAGTATTCGCAGGTCGCGAAGGCGGTTGATGCCGCTGTTTACCGACAAATCAAGAAGCTTGACATTCCTTGGTTGTTCTTCGACCCGCGCCCGGCGCGCGTTTACCCAAATGGTGCGGTGGCCGGAGGCATCCTTGGCTTCCTTGACCCGGATGGCAAGCCGCTCGAGGGTATTGAGCTGGCTCAGAATGCTTGCCTAGCGGGTAAGGATGGCGAAGAGACTTTCGAAAAGGGTGTCGACGGCATCAAGATTCCATCCAGTGCTGTGACCACTAAGCCAGCTGTGGCGGGTAAGAAAATCGTTCTCACCATCAATTCTGACCTGCAGTATTTCGCTCAGCAGATTCTGACGGCAAATGTGGCGAAGTTGCGAGCCGACTGGGGTACCGCGGTCGTAATCGAGGTCAAGACCGGCAAGATTCTCGTGGCAGCAGATGCTCCGAGCTATGACCCGAATGAGCCTGGCAAGTCTTCGGCCGATAACCGCGGTTCGCGAGTCTTCAGAACCTCATTCGAACC
>CANGGL010000015.1 GCA_947453465.1 Microbacteriaceae bacterium
AAGGCAAGCCTGCCGAAGCTGGCCAGTGGTGGTGGTTCAACGTTCGTTCTTCGAACACCGAACCGTTGCTACGTCTAAACGTCGAAGCCTCGAACGAAGACGCCATGACCCAGATTCGCAATGAGGTCCTAGACCTCATCCAGCAGAAAGCTTAAACATGTCTTCAACAATCACCGCCGTTACCCTCACCGCAAATGACTTCAAGGTTGCCGACCTTGGCCTAGCCGAAGCCGGCCGTCACCAGATTCGTCTGGCCGAGAACGAAATGCCGGGCCTAATGTCGCTTCGCGCAGAGTTCGCTGCTTCGCAACCACTCAAGGGTGCTCGAATCACCGGTTCGCTACACATGACCGTTCAGACCGCCGTCCTAATCGAAACCTTGGTTGACCTAGGTGCCCAGGTTCGCTGGGCCTCTTGCAACATCTTCTCCACCCAGGATGAGGCCGCGGCCGCAGTCGTTGTTGGCCGCGATGGCACCATCGATGCCCCAAAGGGAACCCCGGTCTTTGCCTGGAAGGGTGAGACCCTCGAGGAATACTGGTGGTGCACCGACCGTATCTTCGACTGGTCGACCGAGGCCGAGGCCGCGGGCGAAGACTTTGTTGGCCCGAACATGATTCTTGACGATGGCGGCGATGCAACGCTTTTGGTTCACAAGGGCCGCGAGTTTGAACTTGCCGGCGCCGTGCCAGCAACCAAGGCCACCGACTCTGAAGAGTACGGCGTGATCTTGAACCTGCTTCGCGACAACCTGATCACCAACCCGGGCCGATTCACCAAGATCGCCGCCGAGATTCAGGGTGTAACCGAGGAGACCACCACCGGAGTTCACCGCCTCTACGAGTTCCACAAGCGCGGCGAGCTACTGTTCCCGGCAATCAACGTCAACGACTCGGTGACCAAGTCAAAGTTCGATAACAAGTACGGCATCCGCCACTCCTTGCCAGATGGCCTAAACCGTGCCACCGATGTCCTAATCGGCGGCAAGGTTGTCTTCGTCGCCGGCTATGGTGATGTTGGTAAGGGTTCTGCCGAGGCAATGCGTGGCCAGGGTGCCCGCGTGATCGTCAGCGAGATTGACCCAATCTGTGCTCTTCAGGCAGCCATGGATGGCTTCCAGGTTGCCACCCTGGAGTCGGTCATCGAAACCGTAGACATCTTTGTTACCGCAACTGGAAACCAGGGAATCATCACCCCGGAGCACATCCTGCAGATGAAGCACCTGGCCATCGTTGCCAACGTCGGTCACTTCGACGACGAAATCGACATGGCTGGCATCAACCGCATCCCGGGCATTGAAAAGATTGAGATCAAGCCACAGGTTCACGAATGGCGCTTGCCAAACGGCCGCTCAGTTTTGATTCTGAGCGAGGGGCGTCTGATGAACCTGGGCAACGCCACCGGTCACCCAAGTTTCGTTATGAGCAACTCATTTGCCAACCAGGTTTTGGCGCAGATCGAGGTGTTCACGAAGGCTAGCCAGTACGAGCTCGGCGTTCACATCCTGCCTAAGCACCTAGATGAGAAGGTTGCACGTTTGCACCTTGACGCACTCGGAGTTCAGTTGACACAGTTGAGTTCAGAGCAGGCCGCCTACATCGGTGTTCCAGTTGCTGGACCATATAAGGTCGACCACTACCGCTACTAGTCAATAGACTCGCCTTAGAGTTTCTAGCGAATCAGAAATCGGAGCCCAGATGTCACACAAGATTTTGGTTGTGGATGATGACAACGCCTTGCGCGAAATGGTTGGCATCGTCCTTGAATCTGAAGGCTTCGAAGTTGCCTATCACGATGCCGGTTCGGGTGCTCTCGACCGTTTCGTCGAAGAGGCTCCTGATCTGGTCCTGCTAGACGTGATGTTGCCGGGTAAGACCGGCATCGAAGTGTGTGGTGAAATCCGCTCTGTTTCCGGAACACCAATCATTATGTTGACCGCCAAGACCGAGAGCGATGATGTAGTTCTCGGTCTTGAGGCCGGCGCCGATGACTACGTGGTTAAGCCATTTGACCCAACCGTCCTCACCGCAAGAATTCGCGCTCGACTGCGACCGCTTGGCTCGAGCAGCGCAGAGGGCACTGTGAAGATTGGCCCACTCACTCTCGACATCGAGGGTCACGAGGTACGACGAGGTACGGAAAAGATTTCACTGACTCCGCTTGAGTTCAGCCTGTTGCTGGCTCTGGCACAGAAGCCAAACCTGGTCTTCAGCCGTGCCATGTTGCTCGAGAAGGTTTGGGGTTACCGTCACAACGATGACACCCGCCTGGTCAACGTTCACGTGCAGCGTTTGCGTTCAAAGATCGAAGAAGATCCAGATAACCCGAAGATTGTTACCACCGTTCGCGGCGTGGGCTACAAGGCGGGCCAGAGCTAAGTGCGTTTTCGCGGCGTCGCCTCTTGGGCGATAAGCCTTTTTCGGCGTTTTCTTCAGGTTAGAGCGGTTTTTTCAACCGTTGTTATCTCGGGCGTCGCGCTAACCATCGTTGGTGGTTTCCTCAGTTATTCAATCGGTGGCGGTCTTTACTCCACTCGTCAGGCCCAAGTGCTCGCCGAGTCGGCACGTGCCGTTGTTGAGGTTCAGAACACTTTCTCGGCATCCAGCGTCAGCAACGATGTTGCCCTGCAGAGCCTCATGAACACCATCGTCCCGAGCATCGAATCAACCGGCACGACGAACTCTCGCAAGGTAGCGCTGCTGCGCAGCCCCGGACAGGTGACAGGGCAGGTCTTGCAGAGCCCAATCTCCGCCGACCTGGACACCAACATCATTCCAAGCATGCTTCGTGCAAAGGTTCGGGTCTCGGCCGGCAAACTGCTCTACCAGTCGGTTTCAATTCCGGTCGGAGACAGCAAGCACCCGGGCATCGTTGTCGGCGCTCCAATTCAAATTCCGCTGGCCGGCAACTATGAGCTCTACCTAGTCTTCGACCTAGATAGCGAGCAGCAGACGCTCGACTTCGTGCAGCGCACCCTGTTTTGGGGCATGCTTATACTCTTGCTGGTCATCGGTGCCATCAGCTTCTTCGTGACCGACTGGCTGGTGCGCCCGGTTCGCTTGGCGGCTGAGGTTTCCGAGCAACTCTCCGAGGGCGCCCTTGACCGGAGACTACCCGAGCGCGGCGAGGACATCATCGCCATCCTGGCCCGCTCATTCAACAAGATGGCCCAATCTCTGCAGAGTCAGATTACCCAGCTAGCCAACCTCTCCAAGATGCAACAGCGATTTGTCTCGGATGTTTCTCACGAACTGCGCACCCCTCTTACCACGATCAAGCTTGCCGGCGACATGATTTTTGCCAGCCGAGAGACGCTGTCGCCACCGGTAAAGCGCTCGGCCGAGTTGATGCACGACCAGATCGAACGTTTTGAAACCCTGCTAAATGACCTGCTCGAAATCTCTAGATACGATGCCGGTGCGGTTATCGCGGACCTCGAGATGCAAGATCTAAATGGAGTGGTCGGCATGGCGATCGCCGGCATCGAACCGCTAGCCATGAGCAAGGGTTCGGAAATTCAAATTGATATTCCGCAGGGCCCGGTCGATGCCGAAATGGATAGCCGTCGAATCGAGCGCCTGCTGCGTAACCTGCTGGCCAATGCCATCGAACACGGCGAGGGCAAGCCAATCCGGGTTGCGGTTGGAATGAGTGAATCTGCGGTTGCGGTGACCGTGACGGATGAGGGTATTGGCATGAGTCGCAGCGAGGTGGATCGTGTTTTCGACCGATTCTGGCGTGCAGACCCGGCTCGAAAGCGAACCACCGGTGGAACCGGTCTGGGCTTGGCCATTTCACTCGAGGACACCCACCTGCACGATGGCTGGTTGCAGGTTTGGGCCCGCCCCAACGAAGGCTCTTCATTCCGTTTGACGCTTCCGCGTCGCAAGGGAATGGTTTTCACTCAGTCACCATTGCCACTGCCGCCAAAGAAGGCCAAGAAACGTTCGGGGGCTCAGGCATGATCAAACTGACAAAAATCCTGAGTGCTGCGCTAGCAATAGTCATGCTCGCCGGTTGCGCTCAGTTGCCGCAGTCGAGTGATATCAAGGTTGGCCCCGAAGTCAAGGGTGATATCGCCAGTGACTACCTCTACTACTCGCCAAGTGGACCAAGCTCCGGTGAGTCTCAGCAAGACATCCTGAATGGCTTTATTAATGCCGGCACCGGCCCCCAGAACGATTACCAGGCGGCGCGAGAATACCTATCCCAGACGTTCAAGAACCGATGGAACCCGAACAACGAGGTTTTGATCCAACAGGGCAACCCGGTCGTGAGTTTCACCGCCAAGCAGGAAGCCACGGTTGGAGTTCAGGTGCAGGCAACCGTTGACCTAGACGGCCACTATCAAGTCATGGATGCTGGCACCAGCCGAATGCTTGACTTCAAGATGGTCAGGGAATCGGGTGAGTGGCGCATCTCCGAGGCGCCAAACTTAACAATTTTGATTCGCCCGGTTTTCGATGTGATCTTCCGCAGTTACTCGATCTATTTCTTCGACAGCCAAAAGAAACACCTTGTCCCAGATCTGCGATGGTTCCCAAGCCGCGCTTCCACGGCAACTCGAATGGTGAACGCGATGCTGCGCGGGCCGTCCGAATGGCTCAAGCCGGCGGTTACCTCGGCAATCCCAGCGGGAACATCACTCTCGCTAAATTCGGTGACTGTGGCCGAAGGTATTGCCTCGGTTGATCTCTCGGCGAAGGCCTTGGGTGCCAGTGGCGCCGATCGTCGACTCATGAAAGCGCAGATTCGAGCTACGCTCACTCAGCTTCCAAACATCTATAGCGTGCTCATCTCGGTTGAGCGAGGCTCACAAGAGATTGCAGATATGCCCGAGCTTCTGCCGGCCGTGGCGAGCACCGATTCTGTCATTTTGCAGGGCGGCGAGCTTTCGCTGCTAAGCCAGAATGCCACCACGCCGATTACCGGAACCGCACCGGTGATTTCAAAGACCGCGGCCTCCGATTTTGCTATCACGGCCGCCCAGGACTGGCTCGCACTGAAGGGTCCGGCCGGAGTGTACCGGTCACACCTGGGGCTATTCGGAAGTGCTCCGGCTTTGGTTGACAGTCGAAAATCTCAACTGGTGCCAATGTTCGATAACTTCGGTTACCTCTGGACGATGACTCGCAAGGCAGGCGAAGTGGTGCAGGTCACCTCGCAGGGCGGAATCAAGCACACGCTGAGCCTAGGCTGGTTGGACTCGTTCCCGCGTCGCCAGTTTGAAGTCAGTGCCGAGGGCGCAAGAATCGCTCTTTTGGTCGGTTCGGGCAACTCGGTGCGCGTGTACGTTGCCAGCATTATTCGTGACCGCAACGGGATGCCAGAGTCGATCGGTGCACCACTTGAGATCATCCATGCCGGCGGTTTCCCTACCTCGGTCTCATGGGCAGATGAGAACAGCCTTGCCGTTTTGAGAACTCAGTCGGATGGATCTACTGCAGCAAGTTTCTTCAGCATTGGTGGCACCACCCGCGATCTAGGCACCATCGATGGTGGCCGAACCTTTGAGGTAAGAAGCGGTTCTTCGATGATTTACGCTCTCACCTTTGAGCAGAACCTTTTCGAGTATCGAAACCTAGGTTGGTCTAGAATTCGAAGCGCGGTTCAGGCGATTCATTTCGCAAACTAACCAAGTGCACAAAGAAGTTCGGTTGTGATTTGTCCCCAAATCTCCCCTTCTAAAGTCAGAGACTCCTGAACTCCACCAGCATTTATTGGTGTCCGGTTTTCAAGAGCTAATCGATCTCCTCCTCCCGAGCAAATGCGTTCTCTGTTTGCGTCCGGGGCCATCTCTTTGCGAGAACTGCTCTAGCGGTTTCCCGATAGAGCCGCGGCTCACCAGTCGCAACGGGTTGGTTGGTTATTCGAGTTGCAGCTATGGTCCGGTGGCCTCTAAATTGTTGACCGCGTTCAAAGAGCAAAATCAGACATCCTTGGCGGGGTTTTTCGCCGGCCACATGGTGTCCGGTTTTCTTGGGTGTTTTTCGGCGGCTCAGTTACCAGGAGTGGGGGAGTCTCGCGACGATACCACTGCGCCCGAACCTCTTCACCAAGCAGTTTTCTTGGTTCCTGTGCCTAGTTCCAGGGCAAACTTCATCAAGCGTGGATATTCTCCAGGTGGGGTCCTGGCCAGGAAGATGATTCGCGGGCTAACCAAGGAGGGAGTCGGTGCGGTCACCGTGGTCAACGCGCTGGCTTTTGGCAGGGTGGTTGCCGATCAAAGCAGACTCGGCAGCAGAGAGAGGCATGACAACCTGTCCGGGTCCATGAAGGCCAGTCCCCGGGTAAATGGCCAGCTAGTGATCTTGGTTGATGACATCGTTACAACCGGCGCGACCATCCTGGAAGCGGCCAGGGCGATTCGTCAGGAGGGTGGTCAGGTGCTTGGTTTTGTGACTTTTTCTGAGACTCTTCTGAAAACGCAAGCACAAAACTAAAAATGGGTATACCGTTGCGTCACAGGCAATGGCGCCTGAAATGGAGGTAATCATGGAAATCAACATCACTGCACGCAACTTGAGTGTTTCCGACCGGTTCCGCGACTATGTAGCCGACCGCTCCCACAAGGTTGAGCAGCTCGCTCACAAAGTCCAGTCGCTAGAGATTAAAGTGACTAGACATGATCACAGTCGAACCTCCGGACCTGAAGATCAGGTTGAGCTAACAGTGATTGAGCCGGGGCATGTAATTCGTGCCGAGGCCCAAGCAGGCGACAAATTTGCCGCCTTCGACATAGCTTTTGGCAAACTCTCTGAACGCCTTCGTCGTGCGGCCGACCGTCGCAAAGTGCACCACGGAGCCCACGGCACAATCGGCACCAGCGAACTAACCGCAACTGATTTTGCCTCACTAGACATTCACCCGGTTGATTCCGATGTTCTGCTCGGAAAAGTAGCGGCCGAAACAGCTGAAGCTGCACCGGACATGGGGGATAGCCCAGTAGTGATTCGCCGCAAGGAATTTGCTGGCAACGCAATGTCGGTCGATGACGCTTTGTATCACATGGAGCTAGTCGGCCATGATTTCTACCTATTTCTAGATTCTGAAACCAACAAGCCGAGCGTGGTTTATCGTCGCAAGGGTTGGAACTATGGAGTCTTGACCCTCTCCTAAAAGGGGATAAATACCCAATTCGCCTTTCAGCGAACGTAGGGCTCAGCCGGTCTCCGGTTGGGCCCTACGTCTAAGATTGGTACTAGACCAATACAACCGGCTTGGAGCATTACCTTGGCAAATATCATCGACAAACTACTGCGCGCGGGCGAGGGGCGAATCCTTGCAAAGCTTCGCAACTATGCCGACGCCATCAACGCGCTCGAAGTTAACTTCTCGACGCTCAGCGACGAAGAGTTGCAAAACGAAACCGCAGTGTTGCGGGAACGCTATGCGGCCGGCGAGGGCCTAGACGACCTACTTCCAGAAGCCTTCGCTGCCGTTCGTGAGGCATCAAAGCGCACCCTGGGTATGCGTCACTTCGATGTTCAGCTAATGGGTGGCGCTGCGCTGCACCTTGGCAACATCGCCGAGATGCGCACCGGTGAAGGTAAGACCCTGGTCGCAACACTTCCGGCTTACTTGAACGCGATTGCGGGTCGAGGCGTGCACGTGGTCACGGTGAACGACTTCCTTGCCAGCTACCAGAGTGAACTAATGGGCCGCGTGTTCCGCGCGCTCGGCATGACCACCGGTTGCATCATTTCAGACCAAGACCCAGCAACTCGTCGCGAGCAGTACCTAGCCGACATCACCTACGGAACTAACAATGAGTTTGGTTTCGACTACTTGCGCGACAACATGGCCTGGAGCCAGTCAGACCTAGTTCAGCGCGGCCACTTCTATGCCATCGTTGACGAGGTTGACTCGATTCTCATCGATGAGGCCCGTACCCCGCTAATCATCTCTGGGCCTGCTTCGGGCGATGCCAACCGCTGGTTTGCCGAGTTCGCCAAGATCGCTGAAAAGCTACAGCCGGTCATCGACTACGAAATCGATGAGAAGAAGCGCACCGTCGGTATTCTCGAGCCTGGCATCGAGAAGGTTGAAGATTACCTAGGTATCGGCAACCTTTACGAGTCAGCCAACACCCCGTTGATCTCGTTCCTAAACAACTCGATCCGCGCCAAGGCTCTCTTCAAGCGCGACAAAGACTATGTGGTCATGGACGGCGAAGTTCTTATCGTCGACGAGCACACCGGTCGCATTCTTTCTGGCCGTCGTTACAACGAGGGTATTCACCAGGCGATTGAAGCGAAGGAAGGAGTGGAGGTCAAGGCTGAAAACCAGACCCTCGCGACAGTTACCCTGCAGAACTACTTCCGCCTATACAACAAGCTCTCGGGCATGACCGGTACGGCCGAAACCGAAGCCGGCGAGTTCATGAGCACCTACCGCCTCGGTGTTGTTCCTATCCCGACAAATAAGCCAATGGTTCGAATCGATCAGTCTGACCTGATCTACAAGAACGAGGAAATCAAGTTCAACGAAGTCGTCAAGGACATCGCGAAGCGTCACCAGGCCGGCCAACCGGTTCTCGTCGGAACCACCAGCGTCGAGAAGAGCGAGTACCTGTCACGCCTCTTGGCCAAGGCCGGAGTTCGCCACGAGGTTTTGAACGCCAAGAACCACGCCCGTGAAGCAGCCATCGTTGCTCAGGCAGGCCGCCTAGGTGCAGTCACCGTTGCCACAAACATGGCTGGTCGAGGCACCGACATCATGCTCGGTGGTAACTCTGAGTTCTTGACCGTTGAATCTCTGGCCAAGCGCGGGCTTGACCCGGATGAGAACCCTGAAGCCTATGAAGCGGCTTGGCAGGGTGAGTTTGAGCGCATCAAGGCTGAGGTCCAAGTTGAGGCAGAGAAGGTTCTCGAAGTCGGAGGTCTATACGTCCTCGGCACCGAGCGTCACGAGTCTCGCCGCATCGACAACCAGCTTCGCGGTCGTGCCGGTCGCCAGGGCGACAAGGGTGAATCGCGTTTCTACCTTTCACTAACTGATGACCTAATGCGTTTGTTCAACTCGGGCGCTGCAACGGCACTGATGAACCGCCCAGGTGTGCCTGACGAGACAGCAATCGAATCGAAGATCGTCAGCCGTGCCATCCAGAGTGCTCAGAGCCAGGTTGAGGGTCGCAACGCAGAGGTTCGCAAGAACGTCTTGAAGTACGACGATGTCTTGAACCGTCAGCGCGAGGCAATTTACAGCGACCGACGCCACATCCTCGAGGGTGATGACATCAAGGCCCGCACCGAGGGCTTCCTTGGCGATGTAATCGCCGCCATCGTCGACAGCCAGATCTCAGATTCAAACGGTTCAGACTGGGATCTAGAGGCGCTGTGGGCAGAGCTAAAGACCATTTACCCGGTCGGTCTGACCATCCAAGAGGTTTTGGTTGAGGCTGGAAACCGTTCGAAGTTGACCAAGGCTTGGCTCACCCGAGAACTCACCAGCGATGCTCGCCTTGCCTATGAGAAGCGCGAAGAGGCAATTACCGAGGAGGCGATGCGCCAGCTTGAGCGCAATGTTGTTCTCTCGGTAGTCGACCGCAAGTGGCGCGATCACCTCTACGAGATGGATTACCTGAAGGAAGGCATCGGCCTTCGTGCGATGGCGCAGCGTGACCCTCTGGTTGAATACCAGCGCGAGGGCTATGACATGTTCCAGCAGATGATGGGTTCGATTAAGGAGGAGTCGATTGGGTTCCTCTTCAACCTAGAGGTCCAGGTTGAGGTAGCTCCGGTTCAGCCGGTCGATCAGGCTCAACTGACATACACGTCGCCAAACGAAGATGGCGAAGCCGAAGTTCATGGTGCGGGTGCTCCGAAGGAGTCCCCAGCCGCGCCGAGCCAAACTCAGAAGCCTGAGTCGGGCGGCCAGGGAAGCTCTTTCTTCAGAAGCTAGAACTACAGAACTGAAACCGAGGTCGCGCGCCAGCGACTATTGATGCCTTCCAGGCGGATAGTCACGGCGCGCGTTCTTGTTTTCGAGTTCAACAAAACCACGGACTCGATAACTCCGTCGCGAGGTGAACTTGTCCTGAGGCCCCCAACGCTCAGGTTTTGATAATGCGCCGAAACTCCCTGCTCGACCCTTTGCGCCTGAGCCTTACGCGCTCGGAGTTGCAGGCGTTGATAAACGTCATCCGACAACCAGCGAGCAAGCTGATCAACCTGACGGGTGCCTGAGATTACCTCGATGACTCCGGTTGCCAGCGCCTTTAGGCTTTCGGCCGGGTCCGGAAGGTCGGCGGTCGAGCTGTATTGCTCTCCGAAAAATTCATCGGATTCAATCGGGTTTGTGACATTTCGACGTTTGGCGTTGAATTCGCGTTTCGGCGGCGCCTGGTCCTTGTCTATTTCTAGCTTCTTTGATGCATCCAAATCTCTGGCCTTATCTAACTTCTTTGTCTTTTTGACCTTTTTGATTTGCTTGATATTTTCTGGTTGTAAATTTGCTGCATTGCCTTCATTACTTGGTTCGGGTGCCTCGATAGACATTTCCCCCGCCCTTTCTCCCCCATTGGTTGAAGGAGTTTTGACGCTATTCCTAGCGAGGGCCGCTGTAAAGGGTTTCTAAATAACCTGTGGATAACTATTTCAAGATGTCGTAGGTGGATGAGAATCCACTTATGAACTTTGATCACCTATTCGAGGACCTCGAGGCGCAGTTTGAAGCGGGCCTGGCCACCGAGCAAGCGTCGCTTGGCCTATCGACCAAAAAGTTGGCTCAAGTTGATCTCCTGGACGGCTCCAGTAGGGTTTTCGTGGCCCCGGTGCTGGGTTTCGATTTTATTGCCGGCTTGCTAATCGGCGAGGTTGCTTGGCAGCTTGTGCCATTTGTGGCGTTTGTTCGCCTAACCTTTCTAGATTCGGAATCTTCTGGTCTTCCGCCGCTCCGGCGACTTGATCTGGGTCTCATCGGTTTTCTTGAGCGGTTGCCCAGACCGGCGCATCTCAAGTGGAGGTTACTTGCTTCTGATCAAATTCGTCTCGGTCAGCTCATCGAGCTAGAAGGTAACTTATTGGCTCTCCAGGTTTCTGGCTCCCCGGAGGTGACTTTTCACCCGGTGGCTGCGTTCCAGAGCCTAGAAGTCATGGCTGTGGAAAACTTGGGCGAAGACTTTTGACTACCAGCAAACTCTGAGCATGGTTGAAAAGTTGAAGCGCCTACGGGCCCCGCAAAATAATCGCCGGCGCAAGTTGGTGCTCGGTTTAGCTTTAGTAACGGCATCAACCGCCGGGGTCACGGCGATTATTCAGTTCAATAACCACACGTCAACTTTTGTGATTGCGGCCAACGATGTTTCCAGCGGCTCGGAAGTGTCAGCAAACGCGGTGAGTACTGCGGAGTTGAATTTGGGAAACTCCGCTGCCCTGTACCTGAAGCCCGGGGAGTTGCCGGTCGGAAGTTACCTGTTGTTTTCAGTCGCCAAGGGCCAGTTGATCCCAAAGGCGTTCGTAGCCACAAAAATCCTGGATGAGCGGGTGCCGGTAGTGATCAGTTCGGTTATGCCGCTACCTAGCGGGTTGAAAGCTGGCGATTCGGTGGACATCTGGACCTCAACCCTGACCGACAAAAACCTCTTCGCGCCACCGATCGAGTTGGTCTTGAACGCAGAGGTCACGAACGTGAGAGAGCCGACCGGAATGTTTGCTAACCAACAGCCCGAGGTTCAAGCGCTGGTTCCGGTCGAGTCAGTCGCCCCAATCCTCGACGCGATTGCCTCTAAAGACGCTCTTTCACTCGTGCTGAGGAGAAACCTTGGCAATGATTGATCTCTTCAAGAGGCCTAAGAGCGGGGTATCGCGGGCGCCTGAGAGTGGACTCTCAGATAGCCTCCGGCGTGCAGTCTCGATCTGCGTTTGGGGTCCGACCGGTTCCACCGGAAAATCTACGTTGGCGGCCAATCTGGGCTGCGAGCTTGCCTTAGCCGGCCACAAGGTTCTAATCGTTGATTTCGACACCTACTCGCCGAGTCAGGCAGTGATGTTTGGCATTACCGACGGACCGCCCGGGCTTGCGGCGGCATGTCGACTTGTCGGCCAGGGGAGGTTAGATGAGGAGCAATTGAATCGGCTAAGTACCTCTTTCGAAGCAGGTGCTGGGCAACTAAGTCTGCTTTCCGGTTTGAGCTCGCCGGGGCGTTGGCCAGAGGTCAGCCCAGACAAGATTCAGGGCTTGCTCGAGGCGGCATCCCCGCTCTTTGATTTCGTGGTTTGCGATGTTGCTTCGGCTTTGGAAGAGGGTGTGCGTCAGCTCGGCGGCGTAATTGAGCGAAATTGCGCGAGTCGGGCGCTACTGCAGAACTGCGACAAAACATTGGCGGTAGTGGGCGCCGACGCCGTTTCGATTCAACGGTACCTATCCAGTCATTCTTCGCTAACCGAATTAGCCAAGGAGCCGCTGCTGCTGGTCAATAGGTTGCGGCAGGCAGCTCTCGGGTCAAATCCCAAACAGCAGATCTCTGATGCGCTAGCTCAGTTTGCCAACCAGGAGGTGGATTGGTTTATCCCCAATGATCCGGAGTCGTGCGACCAGGCGGCACAGGAGTCGGTGCCTCTGGCGATGATGAAGCGTTCCTCGCCGGCACGCCAGGCAATAGCTCAGGTGGCCCGCCTGAAGTTCATTGGTCAAGAAGGCAACCTGCAGAGGCGCGTGGCTAAACTCGTTTAAGTGTCGACACTTAGTGATCTCTTCAAACAGCATGGCAAGGCCAGCAACGCCGATATCGAGTGGTTGCACCTACTGCTTTCAGATTGGCAACTAGTTGCCGACTTGGTCTTTGCCGACCTGGTGCTGTGGATTCCAACCAACGATGGCTCTTTCGTAGCCGCCGGGCATGCCAGGCCTTCAAGTGCCGCAACAATTTTTTACCGAGACATCTCGGGTGAGCCAGTGCGCAAAGAGTGGGCTGGGACCATCGGCCAGGCCTTTACCACCGGCCTCTCGCAGCACCTGGGTGCCCCTGACACCTATGACGGCCTCCTAACCAGGTTCAGTGCCATTCCGGTTCGTAGACGCCTCTCAACCAAGTCTGAGGAGGTCGCTGAGAAGCCCATCGCCGTCGTGACCCGTCACACCAACCTCGCCGAGGCTAAGGCGCCCAACAAGCTGCAATTGAACTACCTAAACTGCGGCAACTATTTGCTCGACATGATGGCCGATGGCACGTACCCAGATTTCTCCAACCCAACCGGCCCTCGCCGAGGGGCGCCGCGAGCCAACGATGGGCTGTTGCGGCTCGACGTGGATGGCGTGGTCGAATTCGCCAGCCCAAACGGCCTCTCGGCTTTCAACCGGCTCGGCATCATTGGCGAGCTAGAGGGGGAGACCTTGGCCGTTGCCGCCGCCCCGGTCCTGAAATCGCGGATGAGTGTGGATGAGTCATTGCCGCTAGTCCTCACGGGGCGCGCGCCTTGGCGCACCGACATGGAATCTCGCAACGTGACGCTAACCGTGCGTGCCATCCCGCTTCGTCAGGGCGGTCAGCGCACCGGAGCCATCGTTCTCTGTAGAGATGTGACCGAACTACGGCGCCAAGAGCGAGAACTCATCACCAAGGACGCAACCATCCGTGAAATTCATCACCGGGTGAAGAACAACCTGCAGACGGTGGCAAGCCTCCTGCGCATTCAAGCGCGAAGAAGCAAAAGCGAAGAGACTCGGGAGTCGCTGAATCAAGCTATGCGCCGAGTTTCTGCGATTGCTTTGGTCCACGACACTCTCTCGGAGGGCCTAAACCAGGATGTGAATTTTGATGAGGTCTTTGACCGAGTCTTGATGTTGGCAACCGAGGTTGCCTCGAGCATCGGCACATCGGTGCGAACCCTGATTGATGGCAAGTTTGGCCAGCTGAAGAGCGATATGGCCACACCGCTGGCAGTGGCGTTAACCGAGATCGTGACCAACGCGGTCGAGCATGGGCTTGCGGAGCGAAGCGGCGTGGTTGCCGTAAATGCGGAGCGTAAACAAAAACAACTGCTGATTACGGTTTCAGATAACGGCAAGGGGCTCACCGATGGCAAGGTCGGCGCAGGTCTCGGCACTCAGATCATTCGCACCTTGATCGAGGGCGAGCTCCGCGGCACCATCCACTGGTCATCGCCTCACGAGGGTGGCACGCGAGTTGCCATCGCCCTGCCGCTCTAAACCTCCAGGTATGAAAAAAGCCTCGACCAAAATGGCCGAGGCTTTTTCAAAAGTTTGTTAGCTCGCGCGACGCGCACGAGCATATTTGCGCTTGAGCGACTTACGCTCATCTTCGCTTAGGCCACCCCAAACGCCGGTGTCCTGGTTTTCCTTGATTGCATATTCGAGGCAGTGGGTTGAAACTCCGCACTCGCGGCAAACAGATTTTGCCTGGTCGATCTGGTCAACAGCTGGGCCGGTGTTACCGACTGGGAAGAATAGCTCTGGGTCTTCGGTGAGGCATCGAGCTTCGTTCAGCCACTGCATGTCCATAAGTGCCGTTATTCCTTTGTCTTGGTGTTTCGGTGAGCTTCAGCGCTCGTGCCAAATGGCACAGAAGAAAGACATCTGAAAAAAGATTTCTTCGGATGGGCGATTCACTCAAAAGAGCGATTTACCGCGAACTTTCCTGAGAAAATCGTTTCACAGAGTGAACGGTTTGGCAAGACCCAAAATCGCGAGACAAAAAATGGGATGTGCTTGAAGATGGCAGCAAAAGTGGTTCGACCGATCGGTCTAAAGCTGGTCATCGCGATTCTCGGCGTTGAGTTCGCTTTCCTGGTTGGCCTAGATGTTACCTATGTCGTGGCCACCTTGTCAGGTGAAGTCAAAAGCCTGCCAACGATGCTGGCGCTGGCGGGTCTCGGGCTAGTTCTGGCAGTCTGGCTCGGCTTCACGCTAAGTGCGCTATACGCCGGGCGTCGCTGGTCTAGAAACAGCGCAATTTTTTGGCAGCTCATGCAACTAACCGTGGCCTGGGGTAGTTTCACCGGTCAATTCGCCAATTTTGCGATCGGCATCGGTTTGATCGTTCCTTCGGTTGCGGTCATCGCACTGCTGTTTACCAAGCCAGTCTTTGATGCAACGCAGGGTGAAATCCCCAGCGAATAGCTGAAATCCCCAGCGAAAAGGCAGGTGCTCTAGATGTCGAGAAGCTTGCGCACCATGGCAACATGGCCAGTGGCTTTGACGTTGTAAAGCGCCAATTGAATGATGCCGGCTTCGTCAACCGCAAAGGTCGAGCGCAGGACGCCCTGGTAGACGCGGCCATAGAGGCTCTTGGTGCCGTAGGCGCCAAAAGCCTTGTGAACCGAGAGGTCTGGGTCGCTCAATAGCGGAAAGTTCAGAGTTTGCTCAGTCTGGAATTTCTTGAGCTTGTTGATTGGGTCTGGAGAAATACCCAAAACCGTGTAACCGGCCGCCTTCAGCGGGTTTAGGTTGTCGTTAAAGTCACAGGCTTCCTTGGTGCATCCCGGGGTTGAAGCGGCGGGATAGAAGTAGATGATTACCTTGTGGCCCTTGAAGTCAACAAGCGAAACCTGCTTGCCGTCCTGGTCGAGAATCTCGAAGTTGGGAGCCTTGGCTCCGGCGACTAATTTTTCTCCGTCTGACATGTTTATGAGTCTAGGCGAATATGCTAGGCTTTTCTCTCGTTGCGGTTCTCTGCAGCACGCACCTCTAGCTCAATCGGCAGAGCAACTGACTCTTAATCAGTGGGTTCTCGGTTCAAGTCCGAGGGGGTGCACAAATCAAAGACTCACTTCGGTGGGTCTTTTTTGTTTGCCGGAATACCCCGGTTGAACCGAGCGTTGTTCCATAGATGACCGAGACCATCGATTTAGCAGCAACTGCCGACGAAATTCTTGAGAAACACTTTGTCGGCCTGCATTCTGGTGGCGGCAAGAGTTCAATTGAGGGTGGCCAAACGGCTGCGAATCAAGCGCTGGCAAATCTAGATATTCGTCGTTATGCCTCGGACCGCTCCGAGGTCCTTCCGCTGAGCCGCCGCGGTGCAACTGTCCTTTCTCCTTATATCCGTCACAATCTGCTGACTTTGCAAGAGGTCTGGGATGCCGTCAAGGATGCTCCGGCCAACGATCGTGAGAAGTTCCGCGATGAACTTCTATGGCAGGAATACGCGCGCCACTTATACGGCCGAATCGGCGAGCACTTCTTCGATAACCTGCGCTTTCAGCAAAATCGAGACAGCCCTGGTGATGGTTGGAATCGAGACATGTCTTGTATCAATCTGGTTGTCGGCGAGCTCGAGGTGGACGGTTGGCTGGTCAACCAAACTCGCATGTGGCTGGCCTCCCACTGGACAGTTCGAAATGGCAAGGGTTGGCTTCACGGACAAGAGCGCATGTATCAGAACCTCCTGGATGGCTCTAGAGCCGCAAACCTGCTGGGCTGGCAGTGGACGGTCGGGTCGGCGGGCAAGCCATACGGGTTTGCACGATGGCAGGTTGAGAAGCGTGCACCTGGGGTCTGTTTCAAGTGCCCGCTCAAGAAGAATTGCCCGATCGATGGTTTCCCGGCTGAAATCGAACTGCCGCCCACCGAGAAGCTCACTTTGCTCGAGTCTGACCCGAATCTTGCTTCGACCACCGGGCCGCTGGTCACCACCAAAACGCGCACTCCTCGAGAAGTCTTGATTACTGTCGACTCGCTTGGCGATAAAGACCCGGCTATGGCGGCTAACCCCGAACTCCCTGTGGTCTTCGTCTTCAACCGCGATGCTCTGGGTAAATTGCAGCTATCGTCCAAGCGACTGCATTTCTACATCGAGACTTTGAAAGACCTCTCCACGCGCCGCGATCTTACGGTCCTGCTGGGCAGTCCTTACGACTATGCCAAGTCACGCGATGTTGCCGTGACTTTTGCCCCGGTACCGAGCTTCAAAAAGTTTGAAAATCTGGCCGAACTGCACCCGTATCAATGGCTCCGAACCCCGCATGCCAAGAACGTTCAGTCGTTCAGCGCCTGGCGCCGAAGCATCCACTAAAGAGGTCTTGGCGCCTAGGCGCCTAGCCGAATTTCAACCTCAAGCAGCTGATCCACGTCTAGCTTCAGAGGAAGACGCACCGCATTTTTAAGGGGCAGCACATAGGTGCCATCTTTAGCAAACATCGAGGTCTTGAATTCAATGCCACGGATGGTCGCGACCGCCGGAATCATGCCCCAGCCATACGAGAGAACTTGGACTGCCGCCCGAATCTGGTCGGCTTGCTCGGTCGGAACACTGACGAAGTAAAACGGCGCGGGTCCCCGCCACTCCCAGACGCGACCGCTGAAAGAAAAATTCATTTATTGTTCGATGAAGTCTTGAATGATAATTTTCTTCATCTTGCGCAAGGCTGCCCAGGCATATGCAGACTTGGCTGGGTTGGTGCTGACGATGAACTCGTGGCCATGGATGGAGAACTCTGAGGTCATCAATTTGCCGTCTGCCTCCGGGCGCCCCGAGCTGTGCAGCACGAAGTTGGCAAAGGTAGCCGCATAGAACTCAAGGGCTTCGCCTAGGTTTCCGTCGAACCAAAGAAAGGTTTTTAGCGTCGTTGGCTTTGTCATTCCACCAGCCTAGACCGGAGCTGCCCTGAAGGTGAATAGTCTTTATTCATGTCTATGTTCGAACCCAACTCGCATCATCAAGAGTTCAACAAGCGCGATGAAAAGTATGACGAGTACCGGCGTGGGCATGAGCTAATCGCCAAGAATCTGGCCGACCTGCTTCGTGCCGGCAAAGAGATTTCGGACCCAGATGTGCAGCACTGGATAGGCAAGCACCATGAGTTCGTTTGTCAGTTTTGGACGCCCAATCAAATTGCCTACAAGTCGTTGGCGCTGACGTACGTCATGGATCCGGCGTTCAACGCAACCTACGAAGCTTTCGAACCGGGTCTAGCTAAATATATTCAAACCGCAATCAATGTCTGGGCGAACGCCAATCTGAAGTAATTCGGGGGAGCGGGCTTTGGCAGTCGGTCGAGGCGAGCAGCGCCAAGAGGTTAGCCGAGCAGCGCGGCAAGGCTCTCGCTCAATGCCACCACCGCGGTTTGCAGTTCTTCCTCTGTGGTCTCGTGAGAAAAACTGAACCGCACCGCGCTCTGAGCAACCTCGGGTTCAACGCCAATTGCCAGCAAAACGTGTGATGGCTCATCTTTGCCAGCCGCACAGGCCGAACCGCTTGAGCAAATAATGCCGCGCTCTTCTAGTTGCAGCAACACCGCTTCTCCGCTCACTCCAACAAAACAAAATGAGGCGATGCTGGCCAGCCGCTCGGTCGGGTGCCCCGTCGGAAGGGCGTTCGGGGCTGCTTCCATTACTTGCAAGATAAACGAGTCTCGAAGGGTGGCAACTCGACGAGATTCGCTCTCACTGTCAGGCAAGAGTTCAAGGGCCGTGGCCAGAGCAACGGCCCAGGCCACGTTTTCGGTGCCAGATCGAAGCCCGTTTTCCTGACCTCCACCATGAATGATTGGTTCGGCCTTAGTACGACCTCGAACATAGAGCGCACCGGAACCCTTGGGTGCCCCAAACTTGTGTCCCGAGATGCTCAAGGCGTCAACCCCGAGGGTCTTGACGTTGAGGTCAACCCAGCCGACGGCCTGAACCGCATCGGTGTGAAATAGTGCGCCGACCTCGCGCGCGGCAGTGGCCAGGGCGTTGATTGGGTGCAGTGTGCCAATCTCGTTGTTGCCAACCATCAGTGTGACCAGTGTGGTGTCCGGGCGGAGAGCAGAGCGCAAACCGTTGACGCCCCCGAGAATGGAGCCAACCTCGTCTAGGTCGAGCCAGGTGACCTCGAAAGCGTGGATTCGCTCAAGGTATTCAATCGCAGCTAAAACCGCCTCATGCTCGCTCTTGGCGCTGACCAGATGCTTGCCTCGCGGGTTGGCTAGGGCCAGTCCGATAATTCCAAGATTGTCGCTCTCGGTGCCGCCAGAGGTGAAGATGATTTCCGAACCACGAGCGCCCAACCAGTGAGCCACGCGCTCTCGTGCGCCGTCCAGAGCATTTGAAGCTCGGCCGCCCAATTCGTGGGTGCTCGAGGGGTTGCCAAACTCATTGGTCAACAATGGCCAAGCGGCCTGAAGAGCCTCGGGTCTAACCGAAGTGGTGGCGGCGTTGTCCAGGTAGATCATGGAAGCAGTCTCGTTACCTAGTGCGAAATCTTCACGTCAAGACCGAGGTCAAGCGCACGGGCGCTGTGTGTCAGCGCGCCAACCGAGATGACGTCGACGCCGGTCGCTGCGATTGCGGCAACCGTTTCAAGGTTTACTCCGCCAGAGGCCTCGACCACTGCCTTGCCTGCGATGAGTGCAACACCGGCACGCAGGTCGTCCAGGTTGAAGTTGTCGAGCATGATGATGTCAACGCCGGCGGCAAGCACCGGTGCAATCTGGTCTAGCCGGTCAACTTCAACCTCGAGTTTCATGGTGTGCGGCAGTTCGTTCTTCACCCGGCGAAGTTCGGTGGTCAGATCCTTGCCGCCCGCGGTCAAAATCGCTAGGTGATTGTCCTTAGCCATCACGGCATCAGAAAGACTGAAGCGGTGGTTTCGGCCGCCACCAGAAACCACGGCGTGACGTTCGAAGGCACGCAGACCAGGGGTGGTCTTGCGGGTGTCAACGATTCTGGCATTGGTGCCGGCAACGGCCTCAACATACTTGGCCGTGAGGGTCGCGATGCCGCTCATGCGCTGCACAAAGTTCAGGCCGATTCGTTCGGCGGTGAGCACAGCTCGTGCCGATCCGGTGACGACGCCAAGTTCCTGACCGGCAACAAAGGTGTCGCCATCTTCGAGAAATAGCTGAACATCCAGCGTTGGGTCGGTTAGCAAAAACGCAGCTGCAAAAACGTCTGCTCCACTGAACACTCCGGCCTCGCGTGCGGCCAGCTCTGCGGTTGCGGTGGCGTTGACCGGGATGAGGTGCTCGCTCGTGACATCGCCCCAGGGCGCATCCTCGTTCAGGGCGCGCTGGACAACTTCTTCGATGAGGTGGGTTGAAAGCATTACTTTGCCTTTCGCACGATGGTGATTGGCTTTGCCATCGATGGGTTGGTGTTCGGGAAGTCAAGTCGGTAGTGGCCGCCGCGAGACTCCTCGCGGGCTAAAGCAGATTCGGTAACAGCTCGAGCGAGCAGGAGCAGGTTGGCATCCTCCCAGTCGGTGAAGAGACGGTTGGTCACGTCCGCCGAACGCCAGCCAGCCAGGGCTCGGCGTGTGTCGATCAACTGATTTGCCTCTCGCGCCAATCCAACGTTGTCCCACATCAGAGTCTGCAGCTCAACGCGGTCAACCACGTTCAGCGAACTTCGTGGAATCAGGCTGTCGGCTTCGTCAATCAGTTCAATTTCGGTTAGCAGGCCGGTTTCGCGCCAGCGGGCGCTGGCCGCCTGTTTTGGCCAGGCTTCATCGAGCACCTGAACTGCGCGGCGAGAAAAGACAATCGATTCGAGTAGCGAGTTTGATGCCAATCGGTTGGCGCCGTGTGCTCCCGTGCAAGCAACTTCGCCAACTGCAAAAAGGCCCTCAATCGATGTTCTACCCCAGACATCGGTGGCTACTCCACCCATCCAATAATGGGCCGCTGGTGTGACCGGAATTGGGTTTTTACCCCAGTCCAGGCCGTATGACCGAGTGGTCTTGCTGATGCTCGGGAAGCGACGGTTTAGGAAATCCGAGCCGAGGCCGGTTGCGTCGAGCAGTACCGGCTGCCCGCCCTGCGAGATCATCTCGGCCTGGATGCCGCGCGCGACTACATCTCGCGGAGCGAGCTCGGCAAGCGGGTGAATCCTCTGCATGAAGCGCTCGCCTTTGTTGTTGATCAGGACCGCTCCGTCACCGCGAACGGCTTCTGAAATCAAGAAGGAGCCAGGCACGGCCAAGGCCGTTGGGTGAAACTGATAAAACTCAACGTCGGCCAAATCGGCACCGGCACGGAAGGCGGCGGCCACACCATCGCCGGTGGTCACCGAGGGGTTAGTGGTGTGTCGATAAAGCTGTCCGGCACCACCGCTGGCAAGGATGACTGCGTCGGCCTCAACAAAGTGTTTGCCTGATGAGTCCATCAGGTGAACACCCTTTACGACGCCATCGACCACCTCAAAGTCAATGACGAAAGTGTGTTCGTGAATCTCGGTTGCAGTTGCTCGAAGCGTTTCAACTAAGGCTCGACTGATGTCGGCACCCGTGGTGTCGCCACCCGCGTGCAGGATTCGGGCATGCGAATGCGCCGCTTCTAGCCCAAGGGCGAAGGCTGCGCCTTGCTTATCGAAGTCAACGCCAAAACGCACCAAGTCGTTGATTCGCTGCGGTCCCTCTTCACAAAGCACCTGAACCGCCGGCTCAAAGCAATAGTCGGCGCCGGCCGAGAGGGTGTCTGCTACGTGCTCGGCGACCGAGTCATCGTCGGCAACCACGGCAGCAATTCCACCCTGGGCATAGTGGGTGTTGCTTTCCGAAAGGGTAGATTTTGTGACCAAAACCACTTCGTGAGTTCGGCTGCCCTCTACGGCTGCGATGAGCCCGGCTATGCCGCTACCGATAACTACAAGTTTTTTCATCTTGGGCCTAAAGGGGCTTCGCCGCCAACATGCGCTCTAGTGCCACGCGGGCATCGGTGGCAACATTGTCGTTCACGACAATTTGGTTGACCGTCTCGCCGGCAACAAGGCGCTCGAGCACCCAGGCGAGGTATCCGGGGTGGATTCGATACATAGTCGAACATGGGCAAACCACTGGGTCAAGGCAGAAAATGTTGTGCTGCGGATACTGTGCGGCAAGACGCTGAACCATGTTGATTTCGGTGCCGATGGCGAAGGTAGTCGGCTCGGTTGCTGCTGCCACCGCCTTGCGAATGTAATCCGTTGAGCCATACTCGTCGGCGGCATCAACCACGGCCATCGGTGACTCCGGGTGAACGATGACGCGAACGCCAGGGAACTCCGCGCGCGCTTTATCGATCTGGGCAACGGTGAAACGCTTGTGCACCGAGCAGAAGCCGTTCCAAAGGATCACCTTGGCTTCGTTTAGCTGCTCCGCGGTGTTGCCACCCAGCTCTTTGCGGCCGTGCCAAAGTGGCATCTGGTCCACGCTGATTCCCATCGCCTTGGCGGTGTTGCGGCCGAGGTGCTGGTCGGGGAAGAACAAGACGCGCTGGCCGCGCTCAAAGGCCCACTTGAGCACGATTTCGGCGTTCGATGAGGTGCAGACGATGCCACCGTTTCGGCCGCAGAAGGCCTTGAGGGCTGCCGAAGAGTTCATGTAGGTAACGGGAATGACCGGTGCTAGACCCGCAGCGTTTGGCTCGGTGCCGTAAAGCTCCATCAGCTGTTCCCAGCAGTCCTCGACCGAGTCTTCGTCGGCCATGTCGGCCATTGAACAGCCGGCCGCCAAGTTCGGCAGAATCACTTTTTGCTCGTCGTTTGAGAGGATGTCGGCGGTTTCTGCCATGAAGTGAACGCCGCAGAACACGATGTGTTCGGCTTCGGGGCGACCCTTAGCTGCCACCGCGAGTTGGAATGAGTCACCTAGGTAGTCGGCGTGCTGAACGATTTCTTCACGCTGGTAGAAGTGGCCGAGGATGACAACTTTGTCACCGAGGGTCGCTTTAGCGGCAACGATTCTCGCGTGCAGCTCATCCTGGGTCGCGGTCTTGTACTCATCTGGCAAGACGCCCTGACGTGGAGCATCCGCCGGGATGACATCCTCGCTCGACGAACCAGGTCCGTAGGCCGCTGGGCCGCCATCAAACTCCCATGGGCCCTTAGCCAAGGAGGTGCTGCAAGTCGAGTCTTTCGACTGGCCCTTCACGATTAGCTGAATGCGCTCGTTCACAGATGCTGTTGTCATTTGGTTTCCCCTGCGGTGATGGTGGTGGCTCGATAAAGTTTTGGTGGTCGATGGCGAGTGCCAGCCAAGCGCTCTCCGGTTTCTTCTACGGTGCCGGTTGATTCGACCATGCGGCGGAAGTTGCCCGGGTCTAGCTCGCGGCCGAGAACTGCTTCATAAACCTCGCGAAGTTGGGCGAGGGTGAAAGTTTCGCTGAGGAACACGTGCGCAATGCGGCTGTATTCGATCTTGTTGCGCAAGCGGCCGAGTGCATATTCGATGATTTGGTTGTGGTCGAAGGCCAGCGTAGGCAGTTCGTCGGCCCAGAACCACTGGACATTCTCACTTTGGATGGCACGGTCGGCCTCATCGGCGCCGACTAGGGCCCAGTAAACAATCGAAACCACGCGTTCGGCAAGCTTGCCTCCGGCTCGGTCAACGCTGCCAAAGGCATAGAGCTGCTCGAGATAGCGCGGTTCTAGTCTGGTGGTGTCTCGCAGGGTGTGTGATGCCGAGGTGGCTAGATCTTCGTCGGTGTTTAGCGGTCCTCCGGGCAGAGCCCACTGTCCCTCAAATGGTGCACGGATTCGCCGAACCAGGGGAGTTGCCAATTGCAGACAGCCATCGCCATTTGGGCGTAGGGCAAAAATAACCGTTGAAACGGCAAGGGTTGGCGTCTCGATGGAGCTCGTGGCCCAGCTGCTCAAGTGATCGCCAATCGAATAGAAAAAGTCAGAATGACTCTAAGTAGTAATAATCTTAGTGTCAAAATGACTTAAACAACAAAATGGTGCGATGCTCCCGATTGTTTATCCGAATTTATTCGGCGGTCTCGGATACCGAGTCGGCATAACTTGCCGCCTCGCTCACTCCTCGCCGATGTCCTCAAACCAAAGTTCGTGGTTGGCATCGATGAATTCGCCCATGATCTCGATGAGGCCCGGGTCGTTCAGAACGTGAACTTCGGCGCCGTGCTCGGCAACCCAGTCTTGACCACCCATGAAGTTTTTATCGTCGCCAACGATTACGCGGCCGATGCCGAATTGGCGAATCAGCCCCGAGCAATACCAGCAAGGGGAGAGGCTGGTGGCAAGGGTGACCTTGCGATAGCTGCGCTGGCGACCGGCGTTTCTGAACGCACTGGTTTCGCCGTGCATTGAAGCATCGCCGTCTTGAACCCGGCGGTTGCGGCCACTGCCTAGCAGGCGGCCCTGTTCATCGAAGAGCGCAGCCCCAATTGGGATGCCGCCTTCGGCTAAACCGAGATGGGCCTCGGCAATGGCAACCTGGAGTTTTTCTTCATCTGTTGCGAAGATCTGTCCAACTTTAAATTCCATTGCCGAGGCCTCTCGATTTAGTTACTGCTTTTGGTGCTTGGTGCTATTGAGTTGCGGGTGGATTAGTTCTTGCTGTTCTTGTCTACGCGAGAGAAAAGAACGAACAGGACAGAAGCTAGAACGAATCCAACTACTGCGGTGAGGTCGCCAAGGCCTGAGTCCTTAGCGAATACACCGGTGTAAAGCACCTGAGCAGCAAAGCCCCAGATTGAAACAGCAGTAGCGATTACGAAAGCAGCTGCGCCAGCCCATGAGTTCTTTGGAGCCATTGCGCGCTCGCCAGCGTTCTTGCCCTTAGACAAGATGCGCTCGGTAAGTACAACTGCGATCCAAGGCGATACCCAGTAAGAAACGACTAGTAGGAAGCTGTCTAGCTGGTGAGCAACGTCGCCGTTCTGAACACCAAGGAAAGAAAGCACACCACCGGCAAGACCAGCAACTAGCACCATGATGGCGCGACGAGTCTTGAAGCCCAACTTGAAGCCCATTGCCAAGAATGACATTGCGCCCGAGTAGACGTTAAGGATGTTGGCTGAAACCGAACCGATAACGATCGAAAGCAAGACGATTGCAGCGAAGGTTGAGTTGAACAAACCGGTGAATGCAGAGGTTGGGTTCTGGATGCCCCAGAAGTCACCAGGGTTACCGGTTAGTGCGTTGAATGCAAGAACACCAACACCCATGATCAAGGTGGTCGAGGTGAAGTTACCTAGGCCAGCTGCCCAACCAAGCGCGCGCTTTGAAGTGCTTGCCGGTAGGTAGCGGGTGTAGTCCGACGCGAAGGCCGTCCATCCAGCGGTGTAACCGTAAGCAGCTCCGGCGGTAAGGGTGAAGCCAGCCCAAGGGAAGGCTGAGTCTGCAGCGGCAGCAACTTCAAATGCGCCCTGCTGGCCAAGAACGGTAACGATAACGATGATCCAGACGATGGCCTGGAAGTAAGAAAGGTAACGCTCCCACTTCTGAATCAGGTTGTGGCCAACGAAGGCAACACCAACCTGAAGCACAATGATCACGGCAAGTGCGCCAAGGGTGCCCAGTGCTGGGAACAGAGCCGAGAGGGCAAAGGTTCCCGAAACGGTGTTTACCGCAAACCAGCCGATACCGGCAACCAGGGTTGACATACCTGCAGGGATAAGGTTCCCCCACTTGCCGAAAGCGTTGCGGCTTAGGACCATCTGAGGTAGACCCGCTGATGGACCCCAGGTGCTTAGGATTCCGTGGGTGATGCCAGCAAGTGCGTTACCAACTAGAACAGCTAGTAGACCTTGCCAAACATTGAGGCCGAATCCGATTGCAAGTGCGCCAACAAAGACGGTTGCGAATTCTAGGTTCGGGGTAGTCCAAACAGTGAAGAGGTGCCACGCTTTACCGTGACGTTCGCCTGCTGAGATCGGAGCTACGTCGTTTACTTCGATTGAGGTTGCCTTGGCAGAGCCTGAGGTTGATTGAGTCATAGCCATAATCTAGTGGTGAACGGAAGGTAAACAGGCCAGTTTCGCTAGATTCGCCAAGGCTTTTACATAAACGTAAAGAAGTCTTTGTGGTGAGTTTTTGTAGGAATGCCACAACTTGTATCGTTGGAGCCAAGATGATCTTTGCTGAAGCCCTATTCGAGCCGCTGCTTGGCGACGAGCCAGCGCTAATCGAGGCTTTGACGGCCAACTTCGATGCCCGCCTAATCGAGGTCATTCATGCAATCGTCGAGCTCGGCGATCTACCAACTTTTGCCCGCCTCGAAAACGTTGGATTTCAGACTGCTCGGCAGTTCAATCAGGGTAAATCACGATTCCAGCGCATGACCTTAGACCGGTATGACTTCATCCGGGCGCTCGCCGAGTTGAGGATGAGTGAACACCTAGATTTGAATCAGTGGCAGTTCGGCTTCGACAGTGCAAAGCGTCGGGCCGGCCTGTGCAACTACACCACCAAGACCATCACCATCTCTCGACACCTCGTTGACATCCACACCATGGATGAGTCAATGCAGGTGGTCCTGCACGAAATCGCCCACGCGATGTGTGGCAAGCGTGACGGCCATAACAAGAAGTGGTTAGCGACCGCCAAGTCGATTGGTTACCGGGCCGAGAAATTCACCGGCAAGGAAATTGCCGAGGAGACTGCCACCTGGATTGGCCTGTGTAAAAACGGCCACACGCATTACCGATACCGTCAGCCGGCCCGGCCGCTCGCTTGTGGATTGTGCGGCAGGGGATTCAGTCGCGCGAACCTAATCGTTTGGCAACATCGGGATGATTTGCTCAGTTGACCGAAGTTCGGCACTCCCGCCTGCGGTCAGAGATGCTGGGCATAGTTGACGATAATCAAGCTGACTACCGCACCTGCAAAGAAGTTGAGCCAAATGAAGCGCTTCCAACCGCGGTTTGCATCTTCGCAGCGCTCATCGGTAATGCCAAAGTGACGACCAACTATGAATAGATATGGCAAAACCGCGATGGCAGATAGCGCCGAAGGCATCCCGGTGAAAAGCACCAAGACACCGGCCACTGTATAGGCGGCAAAAGCAAACGAAACTGTTGCTCTGGCGCCAATCACGGTTGCAATCGATGAAATGCCTGCTTCGCGGTCAGCCCTGACATCTTGAACCGCCCCAAATGCGTGCGAGCCGACTCCCCATAGAGTGAAGGCCAGGGCGACAAAGAGAAATTTCTGCTCGTAAAGGTTTGCCCCGGCGAGCGCGGCACCAATCAACATCGGGCCGACAAAATGACTGGCCGAGGTAATCGAGTCGAGGAAGGGCTTTTCCTTGAACCGTAGGCCCTTGACACTGTAGGCAACCACGGTAAACAGAATCGCGACCGTCCAAAGGTCAGAGGTCAGGTTCCCATAGACAAAGAGATGAAGCACGAAGGGGATCGAGGTGACCACGCCAGCCCAGATGGTGAGCTTGTGCCACTTTGGTGCCAACAACGCGCCTTCGATGCCTCCCTTTCGCGGGTTTCGAAGGTCTGATTCGTAGTCGAAAACATCGTTGATGCCATACATCAGTAGGTTGAACGGGCCCAAGAAAAACACTGTTCCGACCAGCCAGTTGAGGTCAATTTCCCCGGCAACCAACCAGTATGAAACGGCGAATGGATAGGCGGTATTTACCCAGGAAACCGGGCGTGAACTCCAGAACAGTTGCTTGATGGCTTCAATCATGAGTTTCTCTTCGTTAGCTCGGCAAGAATCGAAAGCAGGGTCGGGGCGGCTAGCCCGTAGGCAAAGTCTTCGATTGGCGCCACCCCAATTTTGATGCCGGTGATCAGTGATTCGTCATAGGCAACAATTCCACTGCCCACAATCACGTTGTCAAACACCGCTGTGATCACCAATAGCACCAGGGTGGCCAAGCCGATTGCCTTCCAGGGCAGGCGCTTGAAAAGCAGCAGGCCAACCAGCAAGACTGCACTTAGAAAAACCAAATTCAGGGCCAGGTATGTCACTTGCGCACCACTCGCCCAAAGGCCTTGAGAAGCAGAAGGGCGCTGTAGGTCAAAACCGTGAGAAATAGAATCTCCTCGATCGGCAGTTCCCTAGAGAGCGTGATTCCGGTCAGGTGGCTCGAGTTCCCTCGGAAGAAAATACCAAGGGCAATTCCGGCCAAATCCCAGACCAAGAAGAATGCCACGCTGAGAATTAGCAGGCAGCGGTAACGCTTGTTCTTACCAAAGGCGAGTTTGTGTCTGAAATCTAGTGCGGCCAAGCCGGCAATCGATAACAGCAAGGAGCCTAGGTAGAGAAAACTCAACGAAGGCCTTTCCAGCCATTCTGAGCAACCGGCTTGATTTCCTGAGTAATTGGTCCGGCGCTGCGGTCATCAACCAAACGCTTGTAGACCAGCTCGGCGCCAATTAGACACATCGGTAGGCCAATGCCTGGGATGCTGTGGTGGCCGGCATAGTAGAGGCCCTTGACTTTTTTGCTGACGTTGGTTGGGCGGAAGAATGCGCTCTGGAATAGGGTGTGGGCCATTCCCAGAGCGGTTCCAGACCATGCGTTCAAGTCCTCGGCGAAATCGGCCGGGCCCATGGTCCGACGAACCACGATGCGTTCGGCTAGGTCAGGGATGTCGCACCAGTCCGAAATCTGCTGGATGATTCGATCGGCCGCCGCTTCGAAGGCGGCGTCGCCCTTCCCGGCCAAGCCACCATGGCCCAGGGCCGGGTCGGCTGCGATTGGAACCAAGACAAAGAGGTTTTCATAACCCTCCGGGGCAACCGATGGGTCGGTGATGCTCGGGGCACAAATGTAGAGGGAGGCGGGGTCTGGAATGACGCTGGTCGCTCCTTGCCTCTTCTTCTCGGCCGGGGTGCGGAAAACCTCTTTGAAGTTCTTGGCCCAGTCATCTGAATAAAGAAGGGTGTGGTGGTTTAGCTGAGGCAGCTTCCCCTTGACTCCTAAGAAGAGGAGCATGGCCGATGGGCCGGGAACCTTGTTCTCCCACCACTTTGCAGGGAGACTCTGGTCCTTAGGGTCGAGTAGCTGCGTTTCGATGTGGTGCAGGTCGGCGTTACCGACCACCACATCGGCCGGATAGAAGACCTTGTCAACCCAAACGCCGGTAGCGCGGCCATCCTTGGTTTCAATCTTTGAGACTCGCGAGTTGGTGCTGACCTGCACGCCGTGCTGCTTAGCCAAGCGCTCGATGGCCTCAATGACCGTGTAAAAACCACCCATTGGGTAGAAAACGCCAACGTTCATGTCAACGTGAGTCATCAGGTGATACATGCTCGGGGTGTCATAAGGCGAGGCGCCGAGGAACACCGCTGGGAAGTTCAGGATTTTGCGAAGACGCGGGTCGGTGACGTGCTTCCCGGCAAAGGTGTCTAGCGGCGTAATGAGGTGCTTGACGAATCGCGCGGCGCGGGCCAAAACCTCAGGCTGGATGAACGACTTGGCGTTTTGAAAGTTTGTGTAGAGGAAGTGCTTGATCGACAGCGCGTAGGTGTCCTCGGCAGAGTCGATGTACGCCTGCAGGCGCTCGCCGGATCCCGGTTCAATCGAATCGAATAAGGCCTTGTTCTTGGCCAGGTCCTCATGGATGATGAGCTTCTCGTCGAAGCCCTCGTTGCGAGTTTGGTATGCCGGGTCAAGTCGAACCAAGCTCAATTCCTTGGCCGCAGTCGTGCCCATCAACTTGAAAAACTGGTCGAACGCGTCGGGCATCAAGTACCAAGATGGCCCCATGTCGAACTTGAAGCCGTCCTTCTCCCAGATGTAGGCGCGGCCGCCAACTTTCTCGCGAGCCTCTAGGACGGTGACCTTCATGCCGGCTTTGGCAAGAATTGCAGCGGTTGCAAGACCCGCAATTCCTCCACCGATGACTACGGCGGTCTTTGGCTCGTCTAATTCGGTCGGCACGGTGTTTTGGGTTTTTGCCGGTTGGCTCATTGCGGAACGACTCCTAGTAAAGCTTTGGCGAGAATGACAAGTTTTTGTGGGTTAGGGATGCTGATGCGTGTCTCAATCAATACCTCGGCCGAGGTATTCCGGATCCTCTGGTTCAGAGCATCAAAAAACATTTGGGCTGCGGCCACTGCCTTGCGTGAGCCGGGGGAGAGTAGCGGCAGAGTCTTGGCCGAAACCGCCAGGTCAGCGTCAATGTCTTCGATCAAAAGAATCTGGGTGGCGGCGTCAAAGTTTTCGACATTGACGTTCGGGAAGTAGGAGCGGCCAAGTTTCTTGAAGTCGGCTGACAGGTCACGGAGGAAGTTGACCTTTTGAAAGGCTGCGCCCAGCGCCCGTGCGCCAGCGATGAGTGTGACTCGTTCTTCCTTTGAGTAGTCACGACCAGCCATGAAGACTTTGAGGCACATCAAGCCGACCACTTCGGCCGAGCCATAGACGTAGGTGTCAAAGCTTTTCTGGTCGTGTTCACGCTCGGTCAAGTCCATGCGCATTGAGTGAAAGAACGGTTCGATGATGTCGCGCTTGATGCCAACCTCGCGCGCGGTGTGAGCAAATGCGTGAACCACCAGGTTGGTGCTGAAGCCGGTTTCCAGGGCGCGGTAAGTCTCGGCCTCTAGCTCTTCCAGAAGCCGGCTTGGGTTGTCGTGGGCCTCGTCGGCTGCTCCGTCAACGATTTCGTCGGCCACTCGCACTAGGGCATAGATGTTTCGGACCGGCTGTTGCTCGGCCTTACCGAGAAGTTTTGATGCCCAACCAAAGCTGGTCGAGTAAGTTGCAATTACCTCGGCAGATGCGCGTTCGGCGGCCTCGGTGTAGAGGCTCAGCCCCGTTACGTTCGCTGGTTGGTTCACACTTTTAGGCTACAACCCACTGAGCCTTGTTCCGGCCAGTTCCCGCTTCGAAATGGGTAAGATTGGCTGTATGTCTGTAGATATCAAGCCGCGCTCACGCGCTGTAACCGATGGAATTGAAAAGGCCGCCTCTCGAGGCATGCTCCGTGCTGTTGGCATGGGCGACGAAGACTGGGTCAAACCTCAGATCGGTGTGGCCAGCTCTTGGTCAGAGGTCACTCCTTGTAACCTGTCGCTTGACCGTCTAGCCGACGCAACCAAACAGGGCGTTCACGCCGCCGGCGGATACCCGCTTGAGTTCGGCACCATTTCGGTCTCGGATGGCATCTCGATGGGTCACGAGGGAATGCACTTCTCTCTAGTCTCGCGAGAAGTCATCGCCGACTCGGTCGAGACAGTAATGCAGGCAGAGCGCCTCGACGGCTCAGTTCTTTTGGCCGGTTGCGACAAGTCGCTGCCTGGCATGTTGATGGCGGCAGCCCGCCTTGACCTCTCATCAGTCTTTCTTTACGCCGGTTCGATCATGCCTGGTTGGGTCAAGCTAACCGATGGCACCGAAAAGACCGTGACCATCATCGATGCCTTCGAGGCAATCGGTGCCTGCAAGGCCGGCAAGATGTCTGAAGAAGACCTCGGCCGCATTGAGCGGGCTATCTGCCCTGGTGAAGGTGCCTGTGGTGGCATGTACACCGCAAACACCATGGCCTCGGCCGCTGAAGCACTAGGCATGAGCCTTCCTGGCTCGGCAGCCCCACCGGCTGCAGACCGCCGCCGCGATGTCTGGGCTCACCGCTCGGGTGAGGCAGTAGTCAACCTTCTTCGCCTGGGCATCACCGCTCGCGACATCTTGACCAAGAAGGCATTTGAGAACGCCATCGCCGTAACCATGGCTTTCGGTGGTTCAACCAACGCCGTTCTTCACCTCTTGGCCATCGCTCGCGAGGCCGAGGTTGACCTAACCCTCGCCGACTTCAACCGCATCGCCGACAAGGTGCCTCACCTTGGCGACCTAAAGCCTTTCGGCCAGTACGTAATGACCGACGTCGACCGTGTTGGCGGCGTTCCAGTTGTAATGAAGGCTCTCCTAGATGCAGGTCTAATCCACGGTGACGCACTCACCGTTACGGGCAAGACCGTTGCCGAAAACCTTGAGGGCATCAACCCGCCAGACCCAGATGGCAAGATCATCCGTTCGCTTCAGAACCCAATTCACAAGACCGGTGGAATCTCGATTCTTCACGGTTCGATGGCTCCAGAGGGCGCCGTTGTAAAGACCGCCGGTTTTGACCTTGACGACTTCACCGGCCCAGCCCGCGTTTTCGAGCGTGAGCGCGAAGCCATGGATGCACTCACCGAAGGCAAGATTTCTGCCGGCGACGTAGTGGTCATTCGCTACGAAGGCCCTAAGGGTGGACCTGGTATGCGTGAGATGCTTGCCATCACCGGAGCCATAAAGGGTGCGGGATTGGGCAAGGATGTCCTACTATTGACTGACGGACGATTCTCAGGCGGCACAACCGGCCTTTGCATCGGACACATTGCGCCAGAGGCCACCGAAGGTGGACCAATTGCTCTGGTTCGCGATGGAGACTTAATTCGAGTCAACATCGCTGCTCGTTCGCTCGAACTACTCGTTGAGCCAGAAGAGCTGGCTGCCCGCAAGCAA
>CANGGL010000016.1 GCA_947453465.1 Microbacteriaceae bacterium
CAATCTCATCGAGGCTGAAGGGTTTGGTCATGTAGTCATCGCCGCCGACGGTTAGGCCGGTGACTTTATCGGCGGTCTCGTCGCGTGCCGTAAGAAACAGCACCGGGGCCATAATGCCCATCGACCGAAGCTTTTTGGTGACGCTGAAGCCGTTCATGTCGGGCAGCATCACGTCAAGAAGAATTATGTCTGGCTCGCCCTTTTCGGCGGCATTGACCGCGTCGGCGCCGTTGCCCACGGCGTGAACACTGAAGCCAGCAAAGCGCAGGCTGGTTGAAAGCAAATCACGGATGTTTGGTTCGTCGTCGACGATCAGTACCTTCACGTTTTCCATAACGCCAGTGTGTCAGCGAATCCTGAGAACGGGCTGAGAGAAATCTGCGAAGACTGGAAACCTAGTCGAGGTCGTGAGCGTCGATGATTTCGTAGCTGTAACCCTGCTCAGCCAGGAAGCGCTGACGGTTTTGGGCAAAGTCTTGGTCAACGGTGTCGCGGGTAATCAAGGTATAGAAGTTAGCCGCACGACCATCAGCCTTTGGGCGAAGCAGGCGCCCAAGTCGCTGGGCTTCCTCTTGCCTTGAGCCGTAAGAGCCAGAGATCTGCAGGGCAACCGATGCCTCTGGTAGGTCAACAGAGAAGTTCGCAACCTTGGAAACCACAAGAGTCGTGATTTCGCCCAAACGGAACTGTTCGAAAAGTCGCTCGCGCTCATCCACCGGGGTTTCTCCGGTGATTTCTGGCACTTTTAGCGCACCAGAGATTGCGTGAATCTGGTCGAGGTATTGGCCGATGATCAACGTTGGTTCGCCGGCGTGCTTCTTGAGCAACTTCTGAATCACAGGAATCTTGACCGCCGAAGTTGCAGCTAGGCGGTACTTTTCATCCTGGTTTGAGATTGCATAGGCAAAACGCTCATCCTCGCCCATGTCGATTCTCACTTCGAAACAGGCCGCCGGAGCAATGTAGCCCTGTGCCTCGATTTCTTTCCAAGGTGCGTCGAAACGCTTTGGTCCGATCAGTGAGAACACGTCGCCCTCTTTACCGTCTTCGCGCACGAGGGTGGCGGTTAGGCCTAAACGGCGGCGGGCCTGCAAATCAGCGCTCATCTTGAAGATGGGTGCCGGCAAAAGGTGCACTTCGTCATAGACGATGAGCCCCCAGTCGTTGGCGTTCAAGAGGGCCAGGTGGGCGTATTCGCTCTTACGCTTGGTGGTCAAAATCTGATAGGTGGCAATTGTGACCGGCTTGATTTCCTTGACCGACCCAGAGTACTCGCCAATTTCCTCCTCGGTCAGGCTGGTGCGGCGAAGCAATTCGTTCTTCCACTGGCGAGCCGAAACGGTGTTGGTGACCAGAATGAGGGTGTTGGTTTTAGCAGTTGCCATGGCGGCTGCACCGACGATGGTCTTGCCGGCACCGCAGGGGAGAACTACAACTCCCGAACCACCAGCCCAAAATTTGTCGACCGCCTGGCTCTGGTAATCACGAATTTTCCATCCGTCTGCGCTCGAAAGCTCAATGTCGTGAGGGGTTCCCTCGGCATAGCCGGCGAAGTCTTCTGCGGGCCAGCCGAGTTTCAACAACTCCTGCTTTACCTGGCCGCGGGCCCAGTCTTGAATCTTGAAGGCATCGTTGCCAACCGGCCCATCCAAAAGGAGTGAGATTTTTTTGTTGCGGCTTGCTTCAAGCAAAACAGCGCGGTCGGTTGAATAAAGCTCAAGCTGGTTCTCTGCTCCGCGACGAATCGAAAGACGGCCATAGCGAGACATTGTCTCGGTGATGTCTTGACGAACGGTTGAAGGAATCGGAAACTTCGCGTACTTGTCGAGAACGCCAATCACAAAGTCGGAGTCGTGGCCTGCGGCACGCGCGTTCCATAGACCCAGGCGAGTGATTCGGTAGGTGTGAATGTGCTCCGGCGCGCGCTCAAGTTCTGCAAAAACGGCTAGGTCATGACGAGCATCTGCTGCATCAGGGTGGTCAACTTCGAGCAAGGCGGTCTTGTCGCTCTGAACAATCAGGGGTCCCATAGTCATCCTTATAGCCTATTAGCCGAGCGAGACTCGGGTGATGCTGCTCAGCGGCAGAGTGCGTTCGATGTCGGCCTTTTTATCTTTGGCGCGCAGGCGTCCGTTGGCGAAGCCAATCGGTTCAAGGGTGAATTCAAGTTCGGCGCCACTGTTGGTGGTCACACCAATTACCAGGATGGACTTGTTCTTGATGGCAAGCTGAATCGAGCGAACCAGGTCATCGCTGTCAGGTTCACTGCCCAGCTTTTCTTCTTGTTCGCGGAGCCTTTGGATGTCGGCCTCAACTGTGCTCACAGTCTCGACCTGCTCGCTGGTGGTCAATGGCGCTCGGGGAGAAATTACCTTGCCTCCGGAATCGATTCGAACCGCACTGAACCCGGCTTCACGAAGGCCAAAATAGACCATCTCGGGTTCGAAGCGGCAGCCGATGAAACCATCGGGCAGCGCATACATCGCGAATGGTTTGAGTTTTGATTCATTCAAAATTTGAGCCAACAGGATGGAATCTGCCGACTTAATCACGCTCTTGGTTTCTAACTCGCCAGCAGATACTGTCAGGCGGCCGAAGCGCTGCGCTGCCTCGCGAATCAAATAGTCAACCGGTTGGGGTAGCGGCTTTTCGGTGAGTTCAAGAAGCAGGCTGCGAATCTCGGCTTCGGTCATCCCGGTTTCAAGGCCGTGGCTGATGCTCAGTGCCGACATGCGATAGGTCGAAGCCATACCGATTTGTTCGGTGTCGGCAAAGCGTCGGAGGGCAATCTCGAGATCGGTCGGCAGTGGGCCGGGAGTAATCAGTGAGAGGTCTGCCTGGCAGATCAGTTTGCGTTGAGGTTGCGGCAAAAAGGCCCGAGCCACTTCTGAAGCCGCACCGACTTCGTCACGAAGTGCGTCGAGAGCCCAGCTGCTCAGCCAGCCGCTATGTGCAATTCCGATGCGCTCGGAAAGTGAGACCACGCGGTTGATGCGTGAACTAACCGCACCATCGGCATAGGGGTAGTTTTCGCTGAGTTCGCGGGTGAGTGAAATTGTGCCTTCGGTGTGCGACCGCGCGATGCCGGTGAGAAGGTTTTTGGCCGAGGTTTCACCCAGCAGGCCACGCCAAACGCGCATCAGGTGCAGGTGACGCTCATGAGGTTGCCACGCTAGCCAAGAACCGGCATGTGGGCCCAATTGCCAGCGGCCACCAGACAAACCGATTAGGTCGGCATAGTTGGCAAGGTCATAAATCTCTCGAGCAAAATCATTGGTCTGGCGAATGTGCTGTGCCAAGCGCTTGATGTCGGGCAGCCCAACATTTTTTTTACCAACTTCACGGATGTAGCGTTGCTCGACATCAAAGACGAGTTCGGTAAGGGCCTGCAGTGTTTCGAAAGTGGCAACACCAGAGTCACGGTCAACCTCTGCCTGCGGCGGGCTAACTTGACTCTCGCTCGCAGTGGTCTCGGTCACCCGTTCTAGTGCGAGGGCGCTTAGGCACTCGGCGGTTGACTCAAAAATGGAATAGGTGCCGTCGGCTTCACGGTCGATCAACATGAGTTTGCAAAGTTCGTCGGCGGCAGCGGTCTCGGGAGCTTCACCCTCGAGAATGGCAACCAGGGCTGCGATTTGATGGCGGGGGAGCCCGGCAACTGTGCTGGCAACTGACTTTGGCTGGCTAAGGCTTTCGGCTAAATCAAAGAAATCGCGCAATCCCGAGCTGTTGATCATTCGCTGCGCGATGACATTCTTCAGGTCATCGTCGCTCGCTCGGCGCAGTGCCGAGGCGATGCGAAGCAGCTCACTCATCGGTTATTTTGGTGAGTTCTCGCGCGAGCGGCGTCGCAGGCTAGCGATTAGCAGGGCGATGATGCAGGCGGCGCCGGCAATCAAACCGATCTGGGGATAGAAGACCAAAATTGGCCAAAGAGTGTGTGTGGTTAGTGAAGTCAGCAGCGTGATAACCATCACGATGATCGAGGTTCCAATTAGACCAACCGCCATGAAAGCCAGAATGTTTTCGAGTCGCGGGGTCTCGTTTTTGTGTGCAGATTTCGTTTCTTTAGCCATCCTTATAGGATACCTTGGCCAAACCAGCATTCACCCTTGTAAAATAAAGGTTTGCTACAAAGAAAGAGGTCCACATGCCTACCGGCAAAGTCAAGTTCTTCGACGAAGACAAAGGTTTCGGCTTCATCGCATCTGACGATGGCAGCGAAGTCTTTTTGCACATCAGCGCGCTTCCGGCTGGCATCACCTCTATCCGCCCTGGCAGCCGTGTTGAATTTGGCATCGCAGATGGCAAGCGTGGCGCACAGGCGCTATCGGTTCGCGTTCTCGACGCACCACCTAGCCTGGCAAAATTGAGCCGCAAGCCTGCCGACGAGATGGCACTCATTGTCGAGGACCTCATCCGTTTGCTTGACCACCTAGGTGGCGGGCTAAAGCACGGCAAGTACCCAGAGACTTCGAACGGCAAGAAGATTGCGAGCCTGCTGCGTAAGTTGGCTGACGAGCTGGATGCCTAAGACCGCCGAAAATAAGACCTTCGCCTACAACGCCGCAGTTGAAGCTTCGTCTCGCAATGATGTCGGTTTCTTCATCGAATCAATCGAAGAAGACGAAGGCGTCGTAACCTACCTATTCGAAGGCAAGCTCAAGGGCTATGTCGGATGGCGCTGGTCAATCAGCGTGTTCCAGGGCGATGGCAATGTGCCGGCAACTATCTCTGAGGTTTTGTTGGTACCGGGCCCAGATTCACTTGTGGCACCCGACTGGGTGCCTTGGTCAGAGCGCCTCGCAGATTACAAGGCGCTTCAGGCTGAGCTAGAGGCACAGGCTGCGCTAGACGCTGCCGAAGCCGCGGAACTTGACGAAGATGACATCGACGAAGGCTCAGAAGATGATGCCGCCGATGAAATCGATGAGGAATCTCAAGACGATGACGGTGAGTTTGAAGGCAGTTCGTCAGTGGATGACGAATCTGGTGAAGTGGCCGACACTGTCAGCGATGTAGCTGCTGAAGAATCAGCGCTTACGAACGTGGAAGAGGGCGTAGAGCCCGAGGCCGATGCCGGCAAGACACGTAAACGTCCAAGATTCTTGCGCCGCCGGAATCGCGGAGCCGGCAAAAAGCAGAACGACTAAAGCCAAGCCCCACACAATAAGACCTACCGAAATTGCCAACTTTGCGTTGGTTTTGACCGGAGCCGGGTCTGGCTTCCGCTCGGAGTCTTTGACGTAGAACTTCATGTCGCTAGCCTAGGCCAGCTGACCAACTACGTAGTCGATTGCCTTGGTCAGCTTCTGCACGTCGCCCAAATCGGTTGCGGTGAAAGTTGCTACGCGAAGCTGGTTGCGGCCAAGCTTGCGGTAAGGCTCGGTGTCAACAATTCCATTGGCGCGAAGCACCTTGGCAACTGCTGCGGCGTCTACGGCAGCGTCGAAGTCGATGGTCACGACAACCTGCGAGCGGTGCTCAGGGTTGGTAACAAACGGAGTTGCGAAGCTCGAAGCCTCGGCCCAGTCATACAGGTGGTTCGAAGACGCCTTGGTGCGTGAATCTGCCCAGGCAAGACCACCGTTGGCATTCATCCAGTCAATTTGCTCAGCCAAGAAGAACAGTGTCGAGATGGCCGGGGTGTTTAGGGTCTGGTTAAGACGTGAGTTGTCAATCGCAGTTTTTACACTCAAAAACTCGGGGATGTAGCGGTCGCTAGCGGCAATGCGCTCAGCTCGCTCCACTGCAGCCGGAGACATAAGTGACAACCACAGGCCGCCATCTGAAGCAAAGTTCTTCTGTGGCGCAAAGTAATAGACGTCGGTTTCTAGTGGGTCGAAGTCGATGCCGCCGGCAGCCGACGTGGCATCGGTGAAAAACAGTGAACCCTCATCGACGCCGGCTAGGCGCTTGACCGGGGTAACCACGCCGGTTGAAGTTTCATTCTGCGCATAGGCGTATGAGTCGACTCCGGCTTCGGCCTGAAGTTCGAGGCGTGCGCCTGGCTCGCCATTGATTACAGTCGGCTTCTGTAGCCATGGGTTGGTCAATGCAGAGGCAAACTTTGCACCGAATTCACCGTGCACGAGATTCTGCGCCTTGTTCTCGACCAAAGAGAATGCCGCTGCATCCCAGAAGGCCGTGGATCCACCGTTGCCGATGACGATCTCATACCCCTCAGGGCTGTGGAACAAATCCATCAGCCCCTCTTGAACGCGCTTGACCAGGTTCTTAACCGGGGCCTGTCGGTGTGAGGTGCCCATGAGCTTTGCACCTTCAGTACCGAAGGCTGCAATCTGCTCGTGACGAACCCGTGAAGGGCCGCAACCAAAGCGACCGTCGACTGGCAAAAACTCGTTTGGGATGATGATTTCAGACATGGGGCAAGTTTACCTGACCGGCCTGAACCGCTTGGCGCGATAACCTTGACTCAAACAGCCGGATTGGAGGATTCATGACTGACCTAATTGACACGACAGAGATGTACCTCCGCACCATTCTCGAGTTGGAAGAAGAGGGGCAAATCCCGATGCGCGCGCGCATTGCCGAGCGTCTCGACCAGTCGGGCCCTACCGTTTCGCAGACCGTCGCTCGCATGGAGCGCGATGGTTTGGTTGTGGTTAGCGGTGACCGTCACCTCGAGTTGACGAACCCAGGCCGCAAAGAGGCCATCTCGGTCATGCGAAAGCACCGCATCGCCGAACGTTTACTTGCCGACATCATCGGTCTGGAATGGGAGCTCGTTCACGAAGAAGCTTGCCGCTGGGAACATGTTATGAGTGAGCAGGTAGAGAAGAAGATTCTCGAACTGATCGACACCCCGGATGTCTCGCCCTACGGAAACCCGATTCCCGGGCTCGAAGAACTTGGCTTCAAAACCAACTCAACTTTTCAGGACGGCGTGGTTTCCATCCTTGACCTGCCTAAGGCCATCGCCGAGCAGAGCACTTTCACTCTGCGACGAATTGGCGAGCCGGCTCAGCTAGATGTTGAGCTACTTCGACAGCTCAAGAAACTGGGCCTTCTGCCCGGAGCGAAGGTTGAGTTGCAGTTCACCGAGTTGGGCGTTCTAGTGATGCCTGCCGGCCAGCCGGATGGTTTGGAATTGGTCAACGGCCTTGCCATGCACCTTTTCGTCGAAGCCTAAAACGCCCGCTTAGTCTCACCAAAACCCACTGACAGTGCTTTCTCAGGCATCCTCGGCTAAACTTGTAGCCTGCTCAAAATAAACCCTGGAGGTTTAGTATTGGCGACCAAAGCCAGCGGTAGACACCGCGCAGATGTTGAAATCAACGTCCTCGAGTCATTCGAGTTGCGCAGCCGTCGATCGATTCGCGAATCGGAGAGGGCTCGTTTGTCGCGCCTTGCCCGCAAGCAGGCCAAGAAACTAGCCAAACTTCAAGCAGCAGAACTTGCCAAAAACCCGGTTGCCAAAAAAGCACTGTCGAATGGCCGTTATCTGGTTCGAGCTGAGCGCAAAGTCAAGTTTCACAATCTCCGCTGGGTTCGCAACATAGTCACTATGACCGTAGCATCTGGTCTGTTTGCAACCTTCGCGCTGCCGGCCTACGCCTACAACCCCGACGTGGCAGCCATGTCTCGTTTTGCCACCACCGATGCCCAGGCGCTTGCCTCGGCCTCCGGCACACAGAACCTAACCGTGGCGGCAGTGAACACTGTGAAGTATTCACGAGGCAACTATGAATCTGCCAACGCCAGTGAAATCGCGCGTCAAGAAACGCTTAACGCTTACCGAACCTACGCCGGCCCAACCGCTGCCGACTACATCTTGAACCCGCCGTTCAGCAAGCTTGATGGATCGACAATTCTTCAGGTGGCCTCGAAGTACGTGGGAACTCCATACGTTTTCGGTGGAGAAACTCCCGGTGGATTCGACTGTTCCGGTTACGTAGCGTTTGTGTTCTCTCAGTTCGGAATCGCGTTGCCTCACTCGGTTCACGGTCAGAACCGAATGGGTATTCTGATCAAGCCCGAAGATGCTGTGCCTGGTGACTTGGTGGTCTTCGATGACCTCAGCCACGATGGAATCTTTGCCGGAAACGGTAATTTCTATCACTCGCCTCGGCCAGGTGACACGGTTAAGTTGGCTCCAATTTTCACCAGTAACATTCACTTCGTACGTCTAGCCACCAAGTAATTTCAGGGGCTCAGCCGCATCGGGTTCGCTATCAGACCCTAGTCGTTGACGATATCGTCACCAAATCTTCACAAAACACGCCGGAAGTTTTTCTAGCGGTTTCTCTCATTCGGTCATAATCTGACACTAATAACTATTGAGCAGGTTCGATTGGAGTTTGAGATGCGCCTAAAGTGCCCTTGTCAACCTATACGCCCTGCTCAACAACAACTAGATAGCTAATCGCGTCGCCATTATGGCGGCGCGTTTTTTATTTGGAGGGGACTAGATGCGCACTTTGGTTTTGAACGCGGGGTACGAGCCGCTGGCGGTGGTGTCGTTCAAGCGAGCGCTGATTCTCGTTCTAAATAAAAAGGCCACCGTTCTCGCAGGTGCTGCCGAAGCCAGCATCCATTCGGCCCACGATGAGTTTGAGTTGCCATCGGTGATTCTTTTAGCCAGGTATGTTCGCATCCCGGGTGTGCGAAATGTGCCGGTTTCTCGAAGGGGAGTTCTCCGACGCGATTCACATACCTGTGCCTATTGCTCGAAGCCGGCAAACACCATAGATCATGTTCAACCGAGATCTAAGGGCGGCCGCGACAGCTGGGAAAATCTGGTGGCTTGCTGCTTTGCCTGCAACAACCGAAAGGGTGACAAGACCCTGGCCGAAATTGGTTGGAAGTTAAGTTTCACTCCAAGGATGCCTAGCGGCAGTGTTTGGAGTGTCAGGGGAACGGAACGGCTCGAACCGGACTGGAACCCATACTTACAAATGGCCGCATAAGTTCATCGACACCAGTGCCCCCTTGAATGAACAAGGGGCCGGTTTGCTCGCTGCGCTCGCACCAGTGCCCCCGAGAAGAATCGAACTTCCGCACATGGTTTAGGAAACCACTGCTCTATCCACTGAGCTACGAAGGCGTGACTTCCAAATATACGCGTAAAGAGGCACCGGATTTTGGCAAGCCTAAGCGGATTGCCAAGGCCAAAAAGTTAGTCTTAATTTATGTCTGAAAACGAACTCTCGAGCGATCGCATCTCACGCGTTACCTGGGATGCTTGGCAGCAGGAAATTGCGGCCATCGGAGTTACGAATCCGCTGACAAATTTTGAATTGAACAGCTTCGGGCAGATCGACATTGAGCGAAGCCATCCGGGTGGTTTCTCACAGTTCGTCACCGGTCGCACGACCCAGCTGTCAAACCTAGTTCGAGATCCTTTGGCGTTTTCTCGAGCCTTGGCGTCAGCGCGCAGAATCAAAGCAAAGGCCACACGTCTATCGAGCCAATTTGGCCTCGAAACCCTTTACCTGGTTGGCGGTTTAGCCGACTTCGAGGGTGATGGTTTCGACCTTCAAATTCCAATCCTGATGTGGCCTATCTCGCTGGGCAAAAAAGGTGACGACTACGAAATTCAGTTGGCTGGTGAGCCATTGGTCAACCCGGCTTTCGTCGACGCTCTTGAGGTTTGCTACGGCATAAAGCTGAATGAAGCCGAGCTGCTCGCTAGGCAAACCGAGAGTTCAGATTTGGTGCCGGTCACGGTTCTGAACTATGTGGCTAACCTAACCGGGGAAAAAGCTCGTCTAGACCTCAGGCGCATTCTGGTGATTGGTAACTTCACTACGGCGCCTAGCCAAATGCTTCGCGATTTTGAACGCGTCGACACCCCGCTCCTTCAGCAGTTGACCGGGGAGCCTTTGGATGGCCTACCCGTGGTTGAGTCCGCAGAGATGCTATTTGTTGCCGATGCCGACTCAACTCAGGTTCGCGTTGCGGCGAGAGCCCTAGCCGGCCAGAGCTTTGCCGTCGAAACGCTTCCGGGTTGCGGATACCTGCAGACTGTCGTGAACACCCTCGGTGTTCTCGTCAACGCCGGAAAATCTGTGCTTGTGGTGGCTCCTCGTCGTCAGACTCTGAACGAGTTGGCTGACCGTCTCTCAGAAACCGGTTTGGCCGGTATGGGCGTGCGTGCTCATCGAACCTGGGTCGATGTTGTCGCGGCCATCTCGCGCAATGAAAAGGCGGCCCCGGTTGACCTAGCTGCCGCACGAGGTCGACGCCTTGCCGCAGAGCAAGAGTTGGACTCTTACTTCAAGGCTCTGGATCGCAATGTTGAGTCGCTTGGTGTTTCAATCGGTGACATTCTTCGTGAGCTATCGGCGCTGAGTGCCATGCCTCACCCGCCGGTCACTAACGCGCGGATCGAGCCAAATCATCTGACCGATCACATCGATAGAAAAGCCGCGTTGACCATTTTGGCAGAGGCGGCTGACCTCGGCGAGTTCAAGTTCGGCCCTCAGGACACCGCCTGGTTCCAAGCCCAATTTGATTCACCGGGGGAGGTCACACAGGCGATTTCTTTGGCGAAGCGTTTGCGTGACGAGTCCTTCCCGAACCTATCGGCACAGCTCGCTGAATTCATCTCAAGCGCCAAGTTCAAGCCGGCCGACAGCGTGGAGGATTTTGGGGTCTACCTGAAGTTGTTCATGGGAGTTCGCGAAACACACGACCGTTTTGTCGCTGATGTTTTTGATCGCCCACTCACCGAACTGATTGCGGCGACAGCACCACGCAAGGGTGTCGAAAAGACCGAGCGAACCAAGATGTCTGGCGTCAACCGCCGGCGTCTCAAGAAACTCGCCAAGGAGTACCTGCGCCCGGGAATGCACGTGGCTGACCTTCACGTTTCGCTTCTGGAGATTCAACACCAACGCGAGCTTTGGCAGCGCTACTCAACCTCTCCGGCTAACCCGCAGGTTCCGACCGGCATCAATGATGCTCAGGTTGCCTACCAGTCTTTCGTGGCCGATCTAGAAGCAATTCAGCGGCACCTTGACCCAGATTCTGATGAGCCGAAGCTAACTCAACTCACTCTCGACAAACTAAAGGCCAAGCTTCACTCTCTGGCTGAGGACACCGATGCTCTCGAGAACCTCGGTGATCGCGCAATGCTGGCCGGTCAATTGCGAGCGTCGGGCCTTGGAAACTTGGCCCGCGATCTAGGTCGACTACACACCCCGAAGGATCGTCTCGCCGTAGAACTAGACCTTGCCTGGTGGCAGTCTGCGCTTGAGTATGCATTGGCTCAGGACCCAACCATCCTTGGTTTTTCTGCCGATCGAATTGACGCAAATGAGGGAGCCTTCCGCTCCGCATATGACGCTCAAGTTCAGCTAGCTGCAAAGAGCCTTGCGAATCAGCTCGGTGAGAGTTGGCACCGTGCCCTGGCCGCTAACCCAGGCGAGGCCGCCGCATTGAAGGCGGTTCTAAAAACTGGAACGGCCAACTTTGCCGGGCTTCGAGAAGCCGCCCCGTCGATCTGGCCGGTTCTGGCGCCGGTGCAGCTGGTTTCGCCATATGAGCTAGCCGAGAACCTTGATAAAGCCGAGACCTTCGATGTTGTGCTGATTCTGGATGCCGCCGGTTCGACCATTGCCGAGAACCTTGGCGCCTTGACTAGATCGGCTCAGGTCATTGCCTTCGGTGACGACGCGATTTCGGCACCAACCGGTTTTGAAATCGAACCGCGCGCATTGCCACTTGGCCGCGAAATTGAATCACCGGCAGTGTTCGGTGAGGTTCGCAGAATCTTTGGCTCCGAGGTCTTACGCACGAGTTATCGCAAGACCACGCAGGCCCTGGCAGACCTGATCAATCGTGAGTTCTACCAAAACCGGATTGAGTTTGAACCAAGCGCCGCCGAGTATCTTGGCGCAAAGAGCTACAACCTAGATCTTGTCGTCCTAGAAAATAAGGCGACCAGCACAATCGAAGGTGCCACCGAAAGTTTGGAGGCCGAGGTCAAACGAGCTGTTGAGCAGGTGTTCCACCACGCTGCTTGGCACCCGGAAGAGTCTTTGCTGTTGGCAAGTGCCTCGACAGTTCACGCCGAGCGGGTTCGCGCTGCCATCACTGAGGGTCTGAAGGCGCGACCTGAGCTGGCAGAGTTCTTCCATAGCCATGGCCGTGAGGCTTTCGAGGTTTTGTCGGTGGCCGAACTGACGCACCGCATGGCCGATCGGGTGATTTTTTCCATCGGGTTCGGTCGCACCTCTCACGGGGCTGTTCTCTCAAACTTTGGTCAGCTGAGTGAGCCTGAGGGCCGTCGATCCTTGGCCAACCTCTTGGTTAGCGCGAGGCATGAAATCACGGTCATTTCGTGTTTCGCTGCCGAAGACATTCCGGTTGATCGCCTGACCAACGGCGCTTTGATGCTGAGAGATTTGCTGTCTGCGGCCGACGTGCCTCGCGAACCGGCAGATATCGTTCCTGACCCAATGCTCAACGACCTAAGTTTGCGGCTCAAAAAGCTTGGCGCAAGGGTCGATGAGACGCTATCGGTCAACTTGCCGCTGGTGGTTAGCTATGCAAAAAAGGCCGCGGTAATCGCACCCGACTGGGCGTTGCCCGGTGAGAACCGAAATGAAAAGTTCCGGATCCGCCCTGGTCTGCTGACCGCTCTGGGTTGGCAATACATCCGGGTGCACAGCTTTGAATTGTTCTCCGACCCGCAGACCATCGCGCAGCGTATCGCTGAGCAATTGGGAATGCAGATTTCTAAGCGACCAACACCACTTTTTGACTCATCTGACCGGGCTTTTGAAGACACGGATGCCGCTTGGGGTGAACGTGGAGACTCGAATGACGCGCGCTTGCGCGGAGATAAACCGCCGCACTGGGGTTAAAGCGACACGCTGCTTCGCGGGCAGCTTGCCGTCGCGAGCCAAAGCTTGGCGTGCTTAGTCGCTCTTCTTGCTTGATGAGCCAGAGTCATTGCGGTAGAAACCGCTGCCCTTGAAGGTGACTCCCACTTTGCCGAACACCTTGCGCAGCTCGCCGCCGCACTCAGGGCATTTGGTTAGCGCAGCCTCCGCGAATGATTGCTGCACGTCAAAGGTGTGCTCGCACTGCTTGCAGGCATACGTATATAGGGGCATGTGACTAGTTTAACCGGTCGCTAAAGAAAGATACGCCCGCCGGGGTCACAGCTGCATCAACGGGTTGGTCATGGGTCTCGGTTGGTACCCTTTCGAGCAGCTCATCCTCGTAAACCACAGCAACCACCGGGGCCACCTCTTCGAGTGCCGCCAACGCGCGGTCGTAATACCCCTTTCCTTTGCCGAGCCTCTGACCGGTTGCGTCGACCGCTAGAGCAGGGATGATGATGATGTCGGCACCCCAAAGATTGCCCGGTTCGCCAACGGGTTCGGCAAACCCAAATATTCCATCGATGGTCTGGCCATCGAATTTGACCCAGTCGAGGCTTCCATCTTCATTCGAGACGGGAAGGATAACTTCAATCGAGTTTTCGATAGCCCAGTCAATGAATAGCTCGGTATCAGGCTCATCCCCGTATGCGAGGTAACAGGCAATCTTGTCGGCGCCATTCTTCAGACACAACTCGGCAAGGTGAACGCAAAGCTCAGCCGCAAGTTCCGGGTCATACTCTCGGCCTTTTCGGCGAAGCTTTAAATCACGCCGCAGTTGTTGCTTTTGCGCATTGAGACCATCCATGCGACTAATCTTGCCATCGTGCCTATGTCTTTCGCTCTCATTCACAACGATGTCACCGTTCGGTTGGTTCGGATGCGCGATGTGAAGCGTATCGAGGCACTAATTCTTGGTAACCGAGAGTGGTTGCGCCCTTGGGAGGCGACCAACCCATTCGGCCCCAATTCTTTTGACATCAAAGCCATGGTCAAGGGGTTGTTGCGTCAGTTGGATGACAACAGCGGTTTACCCTGCGTAATTGAATACCGCGGCGAGGTAGTTGGGCAGCTAAATGTGGCAAATATTCTCTATGGGTCGGTCAGTAACGCTGTGGTGGGTTATTGGGTTTCACCCGAGGTTGCTGGCTTAGGGGTAACGCCGACGGCTGTCGCCCTGGTCACCGATTACCTATTCAATGTGGTCGGTCTGCACCGAGTCGAAATCGACATCCGGCCGGAGAACGTTGCCTCATTGAGAATCGTCCAGAAACTGGGCTTCAGGTATGAGGGGCTGAAAGAGCGCTACATCCACATCAATGGCGCTTGGCGAGATCATTATGTATTTGCGTTGACCCACGAGGAAGTGATTGGCGGGGTTTTGAACCGCTGGACGAATGGGAAGGTGCCAACGCTTTCCTACCCCTGGGTGGCAAATTTAGGTAGTGGAATTAAACACACCGAATTAAATGCGGATGAGTTCGGCAGCTGACTCATATCTTTGACATATGAACTTTGATGGATTCGGTGGCTTGGCCCTCGCTGTAGTAGCGGGACTGTGGCTTTTGGTCTTCGTTCCTTCCTGGTTCAAGCGAGCACAGGACCGCGAACGTGGAATTTCCCCGGCCCCAAGGGTTTCGGATAAAAGCGCAAGGACAGTCCGACGCGGACGAGCGGTTCGCCGAGGCGCATCCACCAACGACAACTTCTCGGCAATCGCTGCCGACTACGCGGCTGCTGCGCTCGCCGAAGCGTCGATGAGTCGAGCCTCGAGCGCACAAGAGATTGCAGAAGTTGACCCACGTGCCTGGGAGAGAAGTGAACTTCCGGCTCCTTTGGCTAGATTGGGAACCCTGGAGACGCCAATTCTCGCCGGGGTCGTATCGTTTGAAGAGAAGCGCGCAACCGTCATCGCTCGCACTCTCAGCCAGGGCGAGTTGGACGAAATTCTTCGTCGCCGACGCTCAAATGGCTAATCAGAACAATTCGTAAAACGACATGTCTCTTGCCTTGCAGATAGGGGCACTCGCTAGACTGAAATAGATTTCACAATCCTCAAACTTTAAGGAACACCATAATGGGCATTTTTGACACCGCAAAGAAGCTATTTGCAAAGAACGCAAAGAACATCGCAAAGGATGCAGGCAAGCTAGCCGCAGACGTTGTCGATGAGGCCGCAAAGGTAACCGCAGACATCGAGAAGCAGGTTGAGAAGACCGTTGCTGCTGCCGAGAAGAAGGTTGCCGCTGCTGCAAAGACCGTTGAGAAGAAAGTCTCTGCAACCGTAAAGACCGCTGAGAAGAAGGTTTCTGCGACTGCAAAGACCGCTGAGAAGAAGGTTTCTGCAACCGTAAAGACCGCTTCAAAGGCAACTCAGACTGCAACCAAGACCGCTGGCACCGCAGTGAAGAAGGCTGCAAGCACCGCAGCAAAGACCACCGCAAAGGCAGCGACTCCAAAGCCTGCTGCCAAGAAGCCTGCCGCTAAGCCAGCAGCTAAGCCAGCAGCTAAGCCAGCCGCTAAGCCAGCCGCGAAGCCTGCTGCCAAGACCGCTGCTAAGCCAGCCGCGAAGACCGCTGCGAAGCCAGCAGCGAAGCCTGCAGCAAAGAAGCCAGCTGCTAAGTAACTCTTAGAAAAAGTAATCCCGCCACCTTCATCGGTGGCGGGATTACTTATTTAACCTGGATAGGTTTAGTCGGGCTGAGTAACCCAAGCCGAAGCCGACTGGAGAGTTGGGTGAGTGAACTTGAAGCCAGACTTTAGCAGTCGATCTGCGCTCATGTTTTGACTACAAAGCAACAACTCAACCGCCGCTTCACCAATCAACAGCTTGAGTGCAAAAGTTGGCACGGCAAGCAGGCTTGGTCGGCGCATATCCTTGGCAAGTGCCGCCACAATCTGACCGCAGGTTGCCGGTTCGGGAGCAGTCAAGTTGAAGGCGCCCTTGGCACTCGGTGTCTTGATTAGGTGAATGATGGCTGCCGCTTCATCAGGCAGTGAGATCCATGCCCACCACTGTTTTCCTGAACCAAGCGGGCCGCCGATGCCAAGCTTGATTAGTGGCAAGAGTCTGCCCAAGGCGCCTAACTTGCGAGACATCACCATGGTGGTTCGAGCAAGAACCACTCGGACATCGGTTGGGGCTTTGAGTGCCTCTTGTTCCCATTCGTGAGCGAGATCACTGAGAAACCCAGTGCCCTTCGGTGAGTTCTCGCCCAAGATCTGTTCCCCGCAGTCTCCATAGAACCCGGAGGCCGAGCCGCTGACCAATACTTCTGGTCGCGACTTTGCCTCGGCCATGGCCTTCACCAAGGTGCGGGTTGAATCCAGGCGAGAGCTCACAATTTCTTTTTTGTAGTTCTCGGTCCATGGGATCTTGCCGGTTGTGGCTCCAGCGAGGTTGACCACTGCGTCAACGGTTTCCATGATGCCTGGCTGAATGAAGCCGGTGGTTGGATTCCACTCGACCTCATCCGGGGCGGTTGCCTTTCGGCGCACCAAGCGCAGTGGTTCGTGACCCTGTTCACGCAGTTGCTTGGCAACTTCGGTCCCGACCAAGCCGCTGGCTCCGGAAATTAGAACTCTCATAGCCTTATCCGAATTCGTCTGGGTTTGGGCCGGTGCGGAAACCGGAGTCGAGTGTTGCGATGGCAGCCATCTCGTGATCTTCAAGCTCGAAATCAAACACCGAAATGTTCTCGAGCAGGCGAGCCTGATGCGCGGTCTTCGGAATCACAAGGTTTCCGAGTTGAATGTGCCAACGGAGGATCACCTGGGTCGGAGTCTTGCCGTGCTTGTCGGCAATCTTGACAATGATTTCCTCGTTGTGGAAGCGGCCGCGGGCTAGCGGAGACCAAGCCTCGGTGGCGATGCCGTGAGAGTGGTTGTACGCGCGCAGCTCAGGCTGCTGAAGCGCCGGGTGAAGTTCTACCTGGTTGATGGCTGGAACCGTGCCACCGGCTGCCAGGAGCTTGTGCAGGTGCATGGGGTGGAAGTTTGAAACGCCAATGCCACGCACTTTGCCTGACTCGACAACTGTCTGGAATGCCTCCCAGGTCTCAACAAACTTGTCTTGACCGGGAGCCGGCCAGTGAATCAGCAGCATGTCGATGTAGTCGATGCCCAGGCGCTCGAGGCTTTCATCGATCGCCACCAGTGAGCTATCAAACCCCTGACGGTCGTTCCAAATTTTGGTGGTGACATAAATCTCTTCACGTGGAACCGAGCTCTGTCGAATTCCTTCGCCGACCTCTGCCTCATTTAGGTACAGGGCCGCGGTGTCGATTCTTCGGTAGCCAGTCTCAATGGCAGCGCTCACCAGGTCGGCGGCACCGGCGGTCTCAAGCTTGTAGACGCCAAGCCCAAGCTGAGGAATCTTCTGTCCGTTGTTGAGCTGAATGAGTGGCATGTTCTTTGGGTCGAATGTCATTAGTTGCTCCAAGGTCCGAATACTGGGTTCCACTGATTGATTACACGCTCGCCAATGCAGCCAGCTTGGTCAAAAGGGTCCTGGTCCAATAAACCAGCCAAAGCTTCGAGTGATTCCGCTTTGAAGATTAATAATGCTCCAGGGGTGTCAACCAGTGGCCCGCTGGCCAGAAGCGCACCAGCCTCAAGCTGTCCGTTTAGCCAGGCTCGGTGAATTGGTCTGACCTCGGCCATGGTGTCGCTGTCGGCAACATAGAAGTAGTTCACTGCATAGGTGTTCATTCACTTGACTTTCTATTTGGGTTCATGACATCAACGGCCAAAATTGCAACAAAGATGGCTCCGGCGCCGAAGATTAGCGAGACGTAAAAGGATGCCGAGCTTGAAATTAGGTCGATGGCAATGCCAGACAGGGCCGCCCCCGCCGAATAGCCGACAAGCTGGCCTGTGGTTGCCCAACCGTTCGCCTCGGCCGAGTCTCCCGGTTTCAAATTATAGGCGATGGCGGTACCCAAGATGCCAAGCGAGGGGGCCACTCCGATTCCGGAAACGAAGAGACAAATCGAAAGCCAAATCGGATCAGTTGGGGCGATCCAAATCATTGCGTACCCAACGAAGACAACGCCCAAGAGGATGGTTAGCGACCAACGAGACTTGACCCGGTTACCCAGTGCCAATCCGCCGACAATTGACCCCAATGACAACGCGCCAATTACGAGACCGGCCATCGCCTTAGAAACCACGGCAACCGTGCCAACCTCAACGCCGCTGAAACCGCCGATTAACAGCAAGCCAAGCAGTGCTGTTGCGACAACCACGCGGTTGCCAAGCACCCGCCCCATTTTGCGGCTCGGCCGGGGGATTACCATGCGGCTGACTTCTCGGTTGGAGCAGAACCAGATGGCACCCGAAACCTGGATGACCGCCATAAGAACAACGACCAGCATGGTGTTGAATTGGGCAGCCAACACAGTTGCCAGCACCGGGCCAATCACCCAGATGATCTCTTGAGAGGTTGCATCTAACGAATAAACCGCCGGCAGGTGCTTCTTTTGCACCAGGCTCGGATAAATGGTTCTGGCCGCATTTTGAATTGGCGGCGAAGTTAGTCCAACCACGAGAGCCATGAGAATCATGGCCAGGGGAGAGGCGTTTAACACTCCGATACCCACCATCGCCGCGGCTCCGATTGAAGCAGAGGTGAGGAGTACCCGGGTGGTTCCAAATTTGCCGAGCAGTCTGCTGAGCACCGGGCCAGAAATCGCGGCACCGATTGTGTCTGCGCCAAGGGCCAAGCCGGCGATTGCGTAGGAGTGGTGAACAAATTGAATGTGCATGACAAACGCCAGGGTCATCATTCCGAATGGAAAGCGAGCGAATAGCTGAGAAGAAATCACCCGAAGGAAACCCGGAGATCTAAAAATTGCGCCGTAGCTGCTCATGAACTAAGTCTGCCTGTTTAGATCCAGCTCGGAAGCCACATGTGGATGTGCCAGTACCAGTAGGGTATCCAGGTGCCAATCCAAATTGGGAGAAAAAACAGGCTCGCGAGTAGCGCCACAAATAGGTAGCCGCCAATCACCTTCACCGCGCGGGGCAACTCTTCGGCTTTTCGGGTGTGGATGTATAGGCGAATCACATAAACCAGCGCCAGGATCATCCACGGCAAGAATGCGATTGCATAAAACTGGAAAACCGTGCGGTTCATGAACGCAAACCAAGGCACGTAACCGGCAACGATGCCCAAGAGAATCAGCCCGCCAACCTTGGTGCGCCTGGTAGCGAAGAGATAAACCAAAAGTAGAACGGCGGCGGCGGCCGGGAACCAAATTATTGGATTGCCGAGAGCCGTGATTGCGCTCGAGCATCCACCGGCCGACTCGCAACCGACTTGCCCCTGAGTTAATCCTTCGTAGAAAAAGCTGGTCGGTCGAATTTCGAAAATCCAGGTAAGTGGGTTTGATGCGTATGAATGCGGCGTGTGTAGGTTGACGTGAAAACCGTAGGCGTCTTGGTGATATTTCCAGAGTGCCAAGAAAGGGTTGTCGTCCGCATCGCGGTCATAGCCACCTGCGTTCACTAACCACCCCGACCAACTTGCCACGTAAGTGATTAGGGCAATCGGAACCATCAGGATGAAGCTGATGACTGCCTGTATAGCCGAGGGAAGCAGCCAGGCTCCGGCTTCGCCAGCCTGCTTTTTACGCTCAATCGCATCACTGATGACAACATAAAGACCGAAGGCCGCCAAGAAGTAAAGGCCCGACCATTTCACGGCGGTGGCTGCGCCCAGCGTCACACCAACAGCGATGAGCCAAGGCTGGCGCCAGCTTGGAGTGGCAAGTGTTCTCGACTGCAAATGGCGAAGTAAGAAGTAAAAAGCCAGGAGCGCGAAGAACATCAAGATGCCATCTAGAAGGCCGGTTCGGCCAAGGACAATGGCATGCCCATCGATGGCCATCAGGAAGCCAGCGATCAGAGCCCACACACGAGTTTGAAAGAGAATCCTCGCGATCATCATGATCAGGCCAACGGCCGCGATGCTCAGAATTGCCACAGAGATGCGCCACGAGTAACTGTGTTCCGGGCCAAGGAGCCACATGCCGAAGCCCATGATCCACTTTCCAAGCGGTGGGTGAACTACAAAACTTGGGTCACTTAGAAAGGTATTTACCCGACCGGCTTCAAAAGCCGTGTTTGCATCCTTGGGCCAGGCCTTTTCGGAGCCGGTGTTCCAGAGCGTCCAGGCATCCTTGACGTAGTAGGTTTCGTCAAAAACTAACTTGCCTGGGTAGCCGAGATTCCAGAGGCGAAGAAACGCCGCTAGCGCGATTATCGACCAGGCTGCGATTCGGTCGAGGTGCTGGCGCCCCCGAGGTTTCGAAATCAGTCGATTAAGTAATGCAATCACGCCCTAATGCTAGACAATAGAGCGTGCTCATCCTTGCTGCGACTCCCATCGGAAACATCTCCGACGCCTCGCCGCGTCTTGTCGAACATCTGGTTTCGGCCAAATTCATCGCAGCCGAAGACACGAGAAGCCTTTTCAAGCTGACCGGGGCGCTGGGCATTAAGCTCAACGCCCGATTATTCAGCCTGCACGAGCACAATGAAAGCGACAGGGTCGAACAGATCCTGGAAATTGCCGGGGATGAAGATGTTCTCGTGGTCAGCGACGCGGGTATGCCAACGGTCAGTGACCCTGGCTTTTTGCTGGTGCGAGCTGCCGTCAAGGCTGGCATCGAAGTCACCATCATTCCGGGGCCCTCTGCGGTTCTAGCTGCGCTCGCCGTATCTGGTCTGCCGACCGACCGCTTCACTTTCGAGGGGTTCCTGCCCCGAAAGTCGGGGGACCGCCGCAAAACCTTCGAGTCCTTGGCCCGCGAACCTAGAACGATGGTGTTTTTTGAATCTCCACACCGCATTCTCGAATCACTTGAGGATGCCGCAGCGGTCTTGGGTGACCAGCGTCAGGCTAGCGTCTCTCGCGAGTTGACTAAGAAGTTTGAACACACTCAGCGCGGTACCTTGCCCGAACTTATCGAGTGGGCCAAGTCAGAGCCGCGGGGCGAGATGGTTGTTGTGATTGCCGGCTCTGAGGCCATCGAAGCTAAGAGTGAGGACCTGGTTCAGCAGGTTTTGGCCCTGATCGAGGACGGAACCGGGCTGAAGCAGGCAGTTGCTGAGATTGCCGGCGCTGCCGGGGCGGGCAAAAGCGAGCTCTACCAGTCGGTTCTAGAGGCTCGCAAAGCTTTAAGATAGAAGAATGCCAAACACCAAAGGTCAGTCTTTCTATGTAACGACCCCTATCTTCTACGTCAATGACGCTCCTCACATCGGCCATGCCTACACCGAGGTCGCTTCAGACGTTTTGGCTCGATGGCACCGTCAGCGCGGCGAACAGAGTTTCTTGCTCACCGGCACCGATGAGCACGGTGAAAAGATCTTGCGCACCGCATCGGCCAACTCGGTGTCCCCTCAAGAGTGGGCCGACAAACTCGTCGAAGAATCATGGCTTCCGCTTCTCGAGACCATCGACATCGACAACCAAGACTTCATCCGCACCACCGAGCCCCGCCACGAGAAGAACGTGCAGAAGTTCTTGCAAAGCCTCTATGACACCGGCTTCATCTACCGCGGCGAGTTCGAGGGCAACTACTGTGTTGGTTGCGAAGAGTACAAGACCGAAGCCGACCTAATGCCAGGCGAGGGCGCCTTCGCTGGCCAGCCGGTTTGTGCCATTCACTCCAAGCCGGTTGAAAAGCTTTCCGAGACAAACTACTTCTTCAAGTTGAGCGAGTTCGAGCAGCCACTGCTCGATTACTTTGCCGCGAACCCTAAATTCATTCAGCCGGAATCTGCTCGCAACGAGGTTGTCTCGTTCGTTCGTCGTGGCCTTACCGACCTATCGATTTCTCGCTCGAAAGAGAAGTTTGACTGGGGCATCGACATCCCCTGGGATGACAGCCACATCACCTATGTCTGGTTTGACGCGCTACTGAACTACATCACCGCGATTGGTTATGGCGAGGACAGCCCAGAGGCCAAGGCAAAGTTTGAGTCGCTTTGGCCGGCAACGGTTCAGGTAGTCGGTAAAGACATCCTGCGCTTCCACGCCGTTATCTGGCCAGCAATGCTCATGGCAGCGGGTCTATCGCCTGCCAAGCAGGTGTTTGGTCACGGCTGGTTGTTGGTCGGCGGCGAAAAGATGTCGAAATCTAAGCTCACCGGTATTGCCCCGAGCCAAATTACCGACACCTTTGGTTCGGATGCTTTCCGCTATTACTTCATGAAGGCGATTGCCTTTGGTCAAGATGGGTCATTCTCATGGGAAGACCTCTCGGCTCGTTATCAGGCCGAGTTGGCCAATGGTTTTGGAAACCTCGCGTCACGTGTCGTGGCAATGGTTCACCGCTACTTCGATGGTGTTCTGCCTGAGTCGGGTGCAAACACCGATGATGACCTGAAGGTCCAATCTGTTGCTGCTGCGGCAGTTAAGAACGCCGATGCAGCAATCGATGAGGTTGCCATCCAGGATGCGCTGATTGCCGTCTGGACTCTGGTCGACGAGCTAAACAACTACATCACCGTGCAAGAGCCTTGGGTTCTGGCCAAGGATGAAGCCAAGCGTGAGCGTCTCGCAACCGTCTTGTACACCGCGTCGGAAGGGCTCCGTGTTCTAGCTACCCTGATGGCGCCGGTAACTCCAAAGGTTGCCGCCAAACTTTGGTCAACAATTGGCCAAGCATCTCTGGGCGACCTCGCCGAACAGCCACTTTCGGCCTCGGCAAACTGGGGTCAGCTAAAGGCCGGTATTGCTTTCGGTCAGCTAGAGCCACTCTTTCCGCGCATCGAAACCGACGCAACCGAAGCGAAGTAGGTCATGGCCGAGGAGCAGTTCGTGCGTAGCTCAAAGGCAGGAGAAGTGCCGAAAAGCTCGCAGCCAGCCAAAGAGAAAAAGGCGCCAAGTTTTCCGCCAGCGCCTGAGGCTCTTGAAGTTATGGTTTATGACAACCATTGCCACCTTGAGTTTGAATTCGATGATTCGCTTGGCGTGATGCCTTGGCAGGAAAACCTGGATTTGGCCGAAAGCGTTGGCATCAAAGGCGTTGTGCAGGTTGGCGTGACGCTTGAAAGTTCAAAGTGGTGCGCTGAGTTGGCCACCAAAGACCAGCGCGTCCTAGCCGCTGTCGCGCTGCACCCCAATGAAGCGCCGCTTTATAAAACCAAGGCCAACCTGGATGCTGCCATCGCGGAGATCGAGTCTCTTGCAAAGCAACCCAGAGTTCGTGCCATCGGTGAAACCGGCCTAGATTTCTTCCGCACCGAGGGTGAGGATGACCTCGAGCTTCAGCAGCACTCATTCGAAGAGCACATTCGCATCGCGAAAGAAAACAACATTGCCCTGATGATTCATGACCGTGATGCTCACGATCAGGTAGTTGAAACGCTACTTCGAATGGGTGCGCCAGAAAAGGTTGTTTTCCACTGCTATTCGGGTGAGACCGATTTGGCGCAGATTTGCATTGACAACGGTTGGTACATGTCTTTTGCCGGCAACATCACAATCAAGCGAAATCAGCACCTGCGTGATTCACTCATCATGGCCCCCAAAGAGCTCATCCTGGTTGAAACCGATGCCCCGTTCTTGGCGCCAGAGCCATTCCGCGGCTGCCCGAACGCGCCATACCTGGTGCCAATCACCGTGCGTTTCATGGCTGAGCAACGCGGCGAAGACGTTAACCAACTTGCTGCGCAACTTGCGCTCAACACCGAGACCGTTTACGGCTCTTGGACGGAAGGTTTCTAATGGCTGAAGTTCAACTGCTGGGCGGCGTCGACATCCGCGAACTGGCTTCGAGGCTGGATGTAACTCCAACCAAAAAGCTGGGTCAAAACTTTGTCACCGACCCAAACACCATTCGCCGAATTGTGAATGCCGCCAAGCTCAACGGCATCGAGACGGTGGTTGAAATTGGTCCCGGTCTGGGCTCGCTGACCCTGGGTCTACTAGAGGTTGCCAAGAAGGTCATCGCGGTTGAAATCGACCCAAAGATGGCTGCCGAACTTGAATCAACCATCGCCAAGCGCGCACCCGGCACCGACTTCACCCTGGTTAGAAATGACGCACTCAAGGTCACCGAGCTGCCGGACGCCCCAGATGCGTTGGTTGCCAACCTGCCCTACAACATCTCGGTGCCCGTTCTGCTGCACTTCCTGGAGCACTTCCCGAGCCTGCAGACCGGCTTAGTTTTGGTTCAGGCTGAGGTGGCTCACCGTCTGGCGGCCGCGCCCGGCTCAAAGATTTATGGAGTGCCGAGCGTGAAATTGGCTTGGTATGCCGACTCTGCTCTGGCCGGCAATGTGGGTCGCAATATTTTCTGGCCAGTACCAAACGTTGATTCGGCTCTGGTTTACTTCTCGAAGCGTGCCATTCCGCTCGGTGACGAGGCACTCAGGTTGGCAACTTTTGAAGTTGCGGACGCCGCGTTCGGCCAGCGCCGCAAGACACTGCGTCAGGCTCTAGCCGTTTGGGCTGGTTCGCCGGCCGATGCCGAAAGAATATTGATTGCCGCGGGCGTGAGCCCTCAGGCCCGTGGAGAAGAACTTGACGTTCACCAGTTTGTTTCGATTGCGAAGGTAAAATAATGGCACTTTTCAAGCGCGACCTACCGCCGATTGACCCAAACATCGAGGCCGTCACCGTGGTCAAAGAGACCGGCCACCAGCGCGAAGAGTGGTTTGCGCTCCTCGACGAGCAACAGGCGATGATTTGGAAGAATCGCGAAATCATAGCCTGGCTAAAGAAGCGCACCAAGCTCAGCGATTGGTGGGCCGAATCTATCGGACTCGCCTACATCGAAGCTCGTGGGCTAGCTAAAACATCTCAGCAGCCAACCGGCCGTTTCACATTCACCATGAAGCGCGACTTTGATGTTGAGCTTTCGCGTCTATTCACCGTTTTGAATGACGTTCAATCTTGGGCGGTTTTCGATCGTCCCCGAGTGCTAACCGCCAAGGGCGGCCGTCTGTCGTTGGCCTTTGATGACAAGACTCGCGCCAACATTCTTTTTGTTGTCAAGGATGGGGGAGTCATCACGCTACAGGTTCAGCACGAGCTGATTCCGACTGAAGCCGGCATCAAGCCACGTGACCTCTATTGGCGTGAAGTGCTCAACGGCGTTCAACGCCGCCTCGAGGTCTAATGTCTCCCATCAATTCGGCTTCAATTTCGGCTTCGGCTCCAGGCAAGACCAATCTGTTTTTTGCAGTTGGCCCATTGCAGAGTGACGGCTACCACGAGGTGGCCAGCGTTTATCTTGCGCTCGACCTTCGTGAAGAAGTGACCGTAACAGCCTCAGAAGAATGGTCCGTCACGGTTACCGGCAACATTGCCCAATCTCAGATTGAGGCCGTGCCAACCGGCGCCGAGAACTTGGTGGTTCAAGCCGCGATGAAAGTTGCCGAGATGGCCGGTTTGCCAGCCGATTCCAATCACGTGGCATTTGAAGTTGACAAGCATGTGCCGGTGGCGGGCGGCATGGGTGGCGGCTCGGCCGATGCTGCAGCAGCTCTAATGGCCGTTGATGCGCTCTGGCAGACAAACTTAGGCAGCAGATTGGCAGATTCGGTACGCCTCGGGGCAGACGTGCCTTTTGCTCTTGCCGGTGGTGTCGCCATCGGTGTTGGTCGGGGTGAAGAACTCACACCGATCACCGATGTTCGGCCGCTGCATCTTGTGCTTGTGACCTCGGATGAAGGGCTCAGCACTCCTGCAGTGTATCGCCGCCTGGATGAAATTCGAGCGGCGCGTGGGCAAAACCCAACCTCGGTGCCGGTTGCCCAGGTGCCTCAGCAGGTAATCGAAGCCCTGCAGAGCGGTGACCTAGACGCATTGTCTAAGACCTTTAAGAACGATCTCCAGGAGGCTGCGCTTGACCTTCGGCCCGACCTCGCTGAAACGATCAATGCCGGGCTAGCCGCCGGCGCGCTCGCAGGTTTTGTTTCCGGCTCAGGGCCAACCATCGCCTTTTTGTCGGCCGATGCACACGCGGCAGAAGATCTTGCCCAAAAACTAACCGCACAGGGTCGCAGGGCTCTGGCAACCTCAGGCCCGGCCGCCGGCGCCTTCATCAGAAACGAGAACTAATGGCTCACTTACTAGGCGCCGAGGCTCTCACGCTTAAGTTTCCTACCAAAAAGGTCTTCGACAACATCACCATCGGTGTTAACGAGGGAGATCGAATCGGCATCGTCGGCCGCAATGGTGACGGTAAATCGACTCTGCTCAAACTGCTTAACCGCCGCCTAGAGCCAGATGCAGGCCGCATTACTCATCGCAACGGACTCACCATCGGCTTGCTTGACCAGGCCGATGTGATTGACCCGGGCCAGACTATCGGCCAGGCCGTGGTTGGCAACATGCCCGAGTATGAGTGGGCCGGAAATGCCAAGATTCGCGACGTAATCGGAGGCTTGCTGAACGACCTCGACTGGCAACAGCAGGTTGGCTCACTCTCCGGTGGTCAACGTCGACGCGTTGCTCTAGCCAAACTTTTGGTTCAGGACCTAGATATCGTAATGCTCGACGAACCGACTAACCACCTCGACATCGAAGGTGTGGCCTGGCTTGCTCGTCACCTCAAGAACCGCTGGCAGGCAAGCGGTGGTGGCCTGATTGTGGTCACCCACGACCGCTGGTTCCTCGACGAGGTTTGTAACCTGACCTGGGAGGTTCACGATGGCGTGATTGAACCTTTCGAAGGTGGCTACGCGGCCTACATTTTGCAGCGAAATGAACGTGACCGAAGCGCCGCTGCCTCTGAGGCCCGCCGTCAGAACCTGATGCGCAAAGAGCTTGCGTGGCTTCGTCGCGGTGCACCGGCCAGAACCACCAAGCCAAAGTTCCGCATGGATGCTGCCGCCGAATTGATTGCCAATGAGCCTGAGCCGCGCGACCGCGTTGCGCTCTCAAAACTGGCAACTCAACGACTCGGCAAGGATGTTGTCGATGTCGAGGACATGAGTTACTCAATTGACGGCAAGGAGCTGCTGCACGATATCACTTGGCGCCTCGGCCCTGGTGACCGTGTGGGCCTAGTCGGTGTCAACGGTGCCGGCAAAACCACTCTCCTTCGCCTGATTCAAGGTGCCATTCAGCCAACCGAGGGTCAGATCAAGCGCGGTAAAACCGTGAATATCGCCACATTGAGCCAAGAGGTTCGTGAACTCGATGAGTTCCATGGTGAGCGCATTTTCAGCCTGATTGCTCGCGAAAAGTCATTCTTCGTGGTCGATAAGAAAGAAGTTGGAATCGGTCAACTCGTTGAGCAGCTTGGTTTCACCCAGGCTCAACTTCAGACCCCGATCGAAGACCTATCCGGCGGTCAGCGCCGCAGGCTTCAGTTCTTGCGCCTGCTTTTCGGTGAGCCAAATGTACTCATCCTCGACGAGCCGACTAACGACCTAGACACCGACATCCTTGCCGCTATGGAAGACCTGCTAGATGGTTGGCCGGGAACGCTAATTGTGGTCAGCCACGACCGTTATTTGCTTGAGCGCGTCACCGACCAGCAGTATGCGCTGCTGGGCGACGGCCACTTGCGGCACCTGACCGGAGGCGTCGACCAGTATCTTGAACTTCGCAAGCATTCGCTCAGTGGCAAGGCCGCTCAGGCCGAAACTAGCCGCTATGGGATTGACACTTCGATTGGCGAGCCGGAGGAGCAGACCGCCGGCAAAGTATTTGCCAATGCCAAACCTGCTCTCTCGGGTGCCGCACTTCGAGATGCCGAGAAGAACTTAGCTCGCCTCGAGCGCGGCCTGGAAAAGATTTCGGTTGACGAAGCAAAACTGCATCTGGACATGGCCGCTCACGACCAGGCCGACTATGACGGGTTGGCAAAGTTTGTGGCGAAGCAAACCGAGTTGAATGACAAACGAGACCAAATGGAACTCGAATGGCTAGAGACTTCGGAGCTTTTAGGTCACCAATAACCCCGATTATCTGGCAGACTTATGGGGTGAGCGAAAGCCCACGTTCCCCCATGGTGTAATGGCAACACTCCGCCCTTTGGAGGCGGCTTTCTAGGTTCGAGTCCTGGTGGGGGAGCAGCAAAACTTAGGAGCAATATGAGAGAACAGCACCTAGCCGTAGTCGTTCTGGCGGCTGGCGCGGGAACTCGAATGAAGTCTTCCAAGCCGAAGGTGATGCACGAGATTGCAGGCTTGCCACTTCTAGGTCACGCACTTGCCACAGCAAGTGCTCTGGGTGCCGCTCACGTGGTTCCGGTCATCCGCCACCAGCGCGACCTCATCGCCAACTACATCGAAACTCACTTCCCGCAGGCCATCATCGCCGACCAGGATGAAACCCCGGGCACCGGCCGCGCGGTCGAATGTGCGCTCAATGCCTTGCCAGAGAGTTTCAACGGTGCCGTTGTCGTAACCAGTGGCGATGTGCCACTGCTTGATGTTGCAACCCTTGAGTCGCTGATTGATGCCCACCTGAAGGGTGGCTTTGCCGCGACGATTCTTACCTCAATCGTTGAAGATCCTTCCGGTTATGGTCGGATCATTCGGTCCAACGACGGCAAATTCATTCAGATCGTTGAACACCGCGATGCCGATGTCGAACAGTTGGAAATCTCAGAGGTAAATGCCGGTGTTTACGTTTTCGATGCCGCACTCCTTCGCAACTCGCTCACCAAGGTCGGTTCGCACAACGCGCAGGGTGAAAAATATCTCACCGATGCGGCAGCCGAATTGATCCATCAGGGCTTCAAGGTTCAGGCCTTGGCGGTGGATGACAACTGGTTGGTTGCCGGAATCAACGACCGTGTTCAGTTGGCTGAAGTAGCCGCCGAATTGAACCTGAGAATTTGTGAAGCCTGGCAGGTTGCTGGCGTGAGCATTCAAGACCCGGCTTCAACCTGGATTGACGTGACCGTGCAGCTGGCCCAGGACGTGACCATTTTGCCTGGTACTCACCTTCAAGGATTCACCAAGATTGAAACCGGCGCCATCATCGGCCCCGAGGTTGTGCTGGTTGATGTTGAGGTTGGCGAAGGAGCCAAGATCATCAAGACCCACGCCACCGGTTCAAAGATTGGTGCTGGAGCCTCAGTTGGCCCATTTGCCTATCTTCGACCGGGCACCGAACTAGGCGCCGATGGCAAGATCGGTACTTTTGTCGAGACTAAGAATGCCAAGATTGGCGCTGGCAGCAAGGTTCCGCACCTGAGCTATGTTGGTGACGCAACCATCGGTGAGCAATCAAACATCGGTGCCGGCACCATTTTTGCCAACTATGACGGTGTTACCAAAAGCTCGAGCAAGATTGGCTCTCACGTTCGCACCGGCTCGCACAACGTCTTCGTCGCACCTATTACGATTGAAGACGGAGCCTATACAGCCGCCGGCACCGTTGTCCGCAAGGATGTCGAAGCAGGCGACTTGGCAATGAACGTTGCACCGCAGCGTAATTTGGCCGATTGGGTCGTTACCAAGCGCCCAGGCTCCGCAGCAGCAGAAGCCGCCCAAAAGGCAAAAAACTAAACAACCAATTGAGACTGGAGACCATCAACTTGGACATTAAGACGAATAACTCGAAACGTCTGGTGCTGGTCAGCGGTCGCGCTCACCAAGAGCTCGCTCAAGAGGTTGCCGAGATTTTGGGCACCAAGCTACTCCCAACCACCGCTTACGACTTCGCCAATGGCGAGACCTTCGTTCGTTACGAGGAATCGGTTCGCGGTGTTGACGCATTCGTCATCCAGGCTCACCCGGCCCCAATTAACCACTGGATCATGGAGCAGTTGCTCATGGTCGACGCCCTCAAGCGCGCCAGCGCAAAGCGCATCACGGTTGTTGCCCCATTCTTCCCATACGCCCGCCAAGACAAGAAGCACAAGGGTCGCGAGCCTATCTCAGCACGCCTAATGACCGACTTGTTCAAGGCTTCGGGCGCAAACCGCTTGATGTCGGTTGACCTACACACCCCACAGATTCAGGGTTTCTTCGATGGCCCGGTCGACCACCTATGGGCTCTGCCGATGTTGGCCGACCACGTTGCCGAGCGCTTTGGCCACGAAGACATCACCGTTGTTTCACCAGACTCCGGCCGTGTTCGTGTCGCAGATATCTGGGCCGACCGCCTAGGTGCGCCGTTAGCCATCATTCACAAGCGTCGCGACCCAGACCGCCCAAACCAGGTTGAAGCTCACGAGCTTGTCGGTGACGTCAAGGGCCGCACCTGTCTGTTGGTTGACGACATGATTGACACCGCCGGCACAATCGTTGCTGCAGCTGAGGCCCTAAAGGCCAATGGTGCTGCTCGAGTCATCGTTGCTGCGACTCACGCGGTCTTCTCGCCTCCGGCAGTTGCTCGCCTCTCAAGCGGTGCAGTCGACGAGGTAATCGTGACCAACACCTTGCCAATCACCGCAGACAAGCAGTTCGCCAACTTGACAGTGCTCTCAATTGCTCCGCTAATTGCGGCCGCAATCAGCGCAGTCTTCAGCGATGACTCGGTGAACTCACTGTTCCCAGGTCACGCCTAAAACGTCCTTCAGAAGCCGAGGCAAGTCTTCGGCTCCAGTCATCGGGTTGCCCATTAGCGGGCAGCCCGTTAGACTTTAAGAAGACAACGGCGAGGGCTCCAAATGGAGCCGTTATCGACGGGGCAAATTAGCCGGTAATTCGGCAGGTATCCTCGCGTTTTAGCTTGAGTTGAGACCAAAACAATCCGATTGGAAAAATTCTTATGAACACTGCTGCAAAGCTAGATGCAACAATCCGCACCGCATTCGGCAAGGGCCCGTCACGTCGTGACCGCGCTGCTGGCCGCACCCCAGCCGTAATCTACGGCCACGGAGCAGAGGCTCGCCACATCACTGTTGACGCCAAGGAAGCTGCACGTATCCTTCGTCACAAGAACGCTGTTATCGACCTAAACCTTGA
>CANGGL010000017.1 GCA_947453465.1 Microbacteriaceae bacterium
ATCGCCTTCATCCTGGCATTCATCGGCGTGAAGCTAACGGCACATGCGATGCATGTGAACGAATTGCCATTTATCAATGGCGGGCACGGTATTGATTGGGCCCCTGAGATCTCGACGAACACCTCGCTCGCGGTCATTGTGAGCTCAATTGCGGTTGCTGCCCTTGCCAGCGCTATCAAGCTAAAGCGAGTGCCTAAGAAATAGGAATCTCCTGGCATCTTTCTGGGTTAGCCTATGAGACATAGCCGTCTATAAAGGGGTACCCATTGCACCGTCTTGCCAAGCTCAGCCTCGCCAACCGTTCGGTTGTCGCACTCATCACCATCATCATTGCCATCTTTGGTTTGATTTCGGTCGGTGCTCTGAAGCAGGAGCTCATTCCGAGCTTTGAAACCCCGCAGGCAGCCATCGTGGCTACCTACCCTGGCGCATCGCCAGAGGTCATCGACAAGCAGGTTAGTCAACCAATTGAGGCGGCCGTTCGCGCCCTCGACGGCCTGGTGACTTCGAGCTCAACCTCTCAGAGCAACATCGCTGTGATCCGTGTCGAGTTTGAGTATGGAACCAGCACCGCCAAGGTAAAGGAAAACCTTAACTCAGCCCTTGCCGGCGTTACCCTGCCTGCTGAAGCATCGGCGAAAATTCTTTCGGGCAGCTTCGATAGCGTGCCGGTGATGGCCTTAGGCGTTTCGGCAAACAGCGGCAATAATGAGGCAATCGGCAAGATTCTGGCCGACACCGCTACCCCACTGCTCTCCTCAATCAAGGGCGTTCGCGATGTCACCATCAGCGGCGTGGTCGAGAAGCGCATCAACCTTGAACTCAAGCAGTCGGTCCTCACCGCAAATGGTCTTACAGCCCAGTCGATTACCAGCGCCCTTCAAGCCAACGGTTTCGTTATCCCAGCCGGCACCATCGATGACAGCAAGGGTTCGATTTCTGTTGAAGTTGGTACCCCGGTCAACTCTCTAGCTGCATTCAAGGCACTGCCCTTGATCGGCTCCAAGACAACTGTCACAGCAGCTAAGACCCCTAGCTTTGCTGGTCTGCCTGCAGGTATGACGGGCCAGATTCCATCTGGGTTCAAGATTCCTACTGGAACGACCGCCGCGCCTACCGTCAGCACTTCACTAACAGCGCTAACCGTGGCCGACGTTGCCAAGGTATCTCTGGTGAACGCACCGGTAACATCTATTGCTCGCGTAAATGGAAAAGCTGCTCTGGCTATCTCGGTAACCAAAACCCAAGACGCCAACACCGTAGCCGTTTCAAAGGGCGTGCTCTCTAAGGTTGAAGAGCTCAAGAAAAAGCTTGGCGATGTAACCATCACCACCGTGTTTGATCAGGCTCCGTTTGTGAGCAAGTCACTTGAAAACCTAAGCACCGAAGGACTTCTTGGTCTCGGCTTTGCAATCATCGTAATTCTGCTTTTCCTGATGTCTGTTCGCTCGACACTGGTAACTGCAATTTCGATTCCAACCTCGGTTCTGATCACCTTCATCGGACTTTCCAACTTCGGTTACTCACTGAACCTATTTACCCTTAGCGCACTGACCATTGCCATCGGTCGAGTGGTCGATGACTCGATTGTGGTCATCGAAAACATCAACCGCCACCTCTCTTATGGTGAACCGAAGCGCAAGGCAATTCTTCGTTCGGTTCGTGAAGTCTCCGGTGCAATCACCGCGGCAACCATCACCACAATCGCCGTGTTCCTACCGATTGCTCTAGTTGGCGGAATCGTAGGAGAACTCTTCCGTCCGTTCGCATTCACGTTCGCGATTGCACTAGCCGCTTCGCTCCTGGTTTCGCTCACCATTGTGCCGGTCTTGGCCTACTGGTTCTTGAAGTCACCAGCTCCGGTGGCACACGCAAACGATGCAGAAGCAACCGCACACGCAACTAAGGTTCGCCTGGAAGAAGAAACCAAGGAGCGCAAGGGTCTGCTGCAGCGCGGATATATCCCGATTCTCAACTGGACTCAGAAGCGCCCGGTCGTCACCCTGATCTCGGCATTCTTCGTTCTGATTCTCACCTTCGCACTGGTCCCTCAACTGAAAACCGATTTCATCGGCTCATCGGGCTCGAACAGCTTCGTTTTAAACCAGGAGTTACCAGCCGGTCAAACCCTTGAACAAAAAGACAAGGCCGCTGCCAAGGTTGAAGCGATTCTGCTGGCCCGCAAGGAAGTCGACGTCGTTCAGACCACCATCGGCTCATCTGGTGATGGCCGAGTTGCCTTCGGCGCTGCCGCTGGTGGAACCTCGATTCAGGTAACCACCAAGGAGGGCGTCGACCAGGCGGCCCTTCAGAAGACTCTGGAAAAAGCTTTCGCGGCCGACTCGACTCTTGGAACAGTCAAGTTCTCGTCGGGTGGTGGCGGCGGCTTTGGCGGCTCAAGCACCATCGACGTCAAAGTAATTGCCACCGATGACTCAAAGCTGAATGCCGCAATCAGCAGCATCCAAGACGCGATGAAGGGCACCAAGGATGTCACCGAAATCAGCAACTCGCTTGCTGAGAAGCAGCGCACACTTCGTGTCACCGTTGACCGCAAGGCTGCAGCCAAAAAAGGCCTGACCGAAATCACTGTTGGCGGCCTGGTCGCCGCAGCGATGAAACCATCGAGCATCGGCAAGGTCAACATCGACAGCGTCGAGACCTCGATCTACGTGGTCAAGACTGACATTCCAGACACAGTTGCCAAGGTTAAGAACATTCAAATTCCAACCGCAACCGGTCTAGCTAAGCTCTCATCGATCGCCAAAATCGAAGAAGTTCTGGTTCCGATGTCGATTAAGAGCGAAAAGGGCGACAGAACCGCAAACGTTTCGCTAACCCCAGCCGGCAAGAACCTAGGAGCGGTCTCTGCGGAGGTCACCAAGCGCCTGGCAACAGTACAACTTCCTCTTGGCGTCACGGCTACCCTTGGCGGCGTGAGCGCTTCTCAGGCCGATTCGTTCAACCAGCTAGGCCTAGCTTTATTGGCGGCAATCGCGATCGTGTTCATCGTCATGGTGGCCACCTTCTCAAGCATCATTCAGCCACTGATCCTCTTGGTCTCGATTCCATTCGCGGCTACCGGCGCCTTGGTGATGTTGCTGGCAACCGATACCGCACTGGGTGTTCCTGCTTTGATCGGCATGTTGCTCCTGGTTGGCATCGTGGTCACCAACGCCATCGTTCTCATCGACCTGATCAACCAATACCGCAAGGATGGACGACCTACTCAGGAGGCAATCATGGATGGAGCGCGTCAGCGTCTGCGTCCAATCCTGATGACCGCACTCGCGACCATCTTTGCACTGACCCCGATGGCACTTGGAATCACCGGTGGTGGCGGTTTCATCTCGCAGCCATTGGCCATCGTGGTAATTGGCGGCCTTTTCTCATCAACCATCCTCACCCTGGTCATCGTGCCGGTGCTTTATTGGTTGGTTGAGGGTCGAAAAGAGCGCCGGGCCATCAAGCGCGCTCGTCGTGCCGCATAACCGCAACGCTTAGAATTGGGAGGTCTTCGACAATGTCGGAGGCCTCCCCTACTTTTGGAACGTGATTGAAATTTCTGACAACCTAGTTTGGATTGACTGCGAAATGACGGGTTTGAACCCGGAGACCGACTGTTTAGTTGAGATTGCAGTTGTCATCACCAACTCCGAGTTGGAAATTTTGGATGAGGGACTCAGTGTAGTCATCAAGCCCCGTCCCGAATCTTGGGCGAACATGAACGATTTCGTGCGAAACATGCATACCGAATCTGGCCTAATCAATGATGTAGATTCTGGCCTAGACCTAGCTGAGGCCGAGCAACTGGTTCTCGAGTACGTCAAGAACTTTGTCCCGGATGCCCGCCAGGCCCCGCTCGCCGGCAACACCATCGGCACCGACCGCATGTTCCTGAACCGCTACATGCCAAATCTGGATCAGCACCTGCATTACCGAAACATCGATGTTTCATCGATCAAAGAGCTAACTAGACGCTGGTATCCACGTGCCTACTTCCAGATGCCTAAGAAGGAAGGCGGGCACCGAGCGTTGGCCGACATCCTTGAATCGATCACCGAACTTCGCTATTACCGCGAAACCGTTTTGGTTCCTCTTCCTGGCCCAACTTCCGAGCAAGCAAAGCAAGCTTCGGTCAATGTAAAGTCTGCCGAGTCCATCTAATCTGATAGACTTGTCCGGTTGTTGTGCTTCGGCGCGACAGACATGGTGGGTATAGCTCAGCTGGTAGAGCACCTGGTTGTGGTCCAGGGGGTCGCGGGTTCAAGCCCCGTTACTCACCCCATGTAATAAAAAAAATCCCCGGTCATCACGACCGGGGATTTTTTATGCTCAGAAACTAAGCGTTTGCCTTCTCGATCAAAAGTTCACGCACGCGGCCAGCATCAGCCGAACCCTTCATAGCTTGCATGACTGCACCGATAACTGCACCAGCAGCCTGCATGCGGCCCTCACGGATGGCATCTAGAACATCTGGTTGCTTAGCCAAAGCTGCATCGATAGCGGCGATTAGCGCGCCGTCATCCGAAACAACTTCGAGTCCACGAGCAGACACGATTTCCGAAGGTGAGCCTTCGCCACCGAGAACATAGGTAAGCACCTCACGAGCCAGACGGTCGTTTAACTTGCCGGCATCAACCAGCTGAGTCAACTCGGCTACGTGTGCGCCAGAAATCTCGAGCTCGGTTACATCCTTGTCTTGGCTGTTGGCAATTCTGGCCAGCTCGCCAGTCCACCACTTTCGGGCAGCCTGAGGCTTCGCGCCGGCCCTTACGGTCTCCTCGATCTGGTCGAGCAGGTCGGCGTTGACAACGTCACGGAACTCGAGGTCGGCAAAGCCCCACTCGGCTTGAACGCGCTTACGGCGGTCCGCAGGCTTCTCTGGCAACTTGGCGCGAAGAGACTCAATGAGCTCCTTCGAAGGCTGAACCGGAACCAAATCTGGCTCTGGGAAGTAACGGTAGTCATCAGCATCCGACTTTGGACGTCCGGCGCTGGTTGCGCCCTTGTCCTCGTGCCAGTGGCGAGTCTCCTGGATGATTGCGGTTCCCTTAGCCAAGAGCGCCGCCTGACGCTGGATTTCATAGCGAACGGCGCGCTCGATCGAACGAAGCGAGTTCACATTCTTGGTCTCGGTACGTGTGCCGAGCTTCTCCTGGCCGTGCGGACGTAGTGAAACGTTGGCGTCACAGCGAACGTTTCCGCGCTCCATCTTGGCGTCTGAGACACCCAGACCCTTCACGATTTCACGGATCGAGCGAACATATGCTGCGGCTAGCTCAGGCGCCTCGGCACCCGCGCCATAAACCGGCTTGGTTACGATCTCGACCAGTGGAACACCGGCGCGGTTGTAGTCAACTAATGAATACTCGGCACCCTGGATTCGACCGGTTGAACCACCAATGTGAGTCAACTTGCCGGCGTCCTCTTCCATGTGCGCTCGTTCAATCTGGATGTTGTGAACCGAGCCCGATGGAAGTTCAACGGTCAAAGCACCCTCGAACGCAATCGGCTCGTCATACTGCGAGGTCTGGAAGTTCTTGGCGAGGTCTGGGTAGAAGTAGTTCTTGCGCGCAAAACGGCCGTTTGAGGCAATTTCACAGTCCAGAGCCAGACCAATCGAGATGCTCGACTCAACCGCGGTGCGGTTGACGGCAGGCAGCGCACCCGGAAGCGCGATGCAGATTGGGCAAACGTTAGTGTTTGGCTCGTCGCCAAACTCATTACGGCAGCCACAGAACATCTTGGTCTTGGTGTTCAACTCAACGTGAACCTCTAGACCAATAACGACCTCGAACATCTCGAGAGCCTTTTCGTAGTTCATCAATTCGTCTTTAGCCATTAGCCGCGAACCTCCAACTCAGGTGCAAAGTCAATCATTCGCTTGCCCCAGATGTCTTCGTGCATCTTCTCGAGCGCGGCACCCACCTGGTAGAGGCGGGCATCCTCGCGGGCTGGCGCAAGCAACTGAATTCCGACCGGCAGGCCATCTTCGTCGGCCAAACCGTTTGGAACAGACATGCCTGGGATGCCGGCGAGGTTCGCCGGAATCGTTGCGATGTCATTCAGGTACATGGCCAACGGGTCTTCAAGCTTCTCGCCGATCTTGAAGGCAGTGGTTGGCGCTGTTGGTGAAATCAGTACGTCTGCCTTCTCGAAGGCCGCCGCGAAGTCACGCTGAATCAGAGTGCGCACCTTCAAGGCGGCGCCATAGAAGTGCTCGTAGGAGCCGCTAGACAAGGCATAGGTGCCAAGGATGATGCGACGCTTCACCTCAGGACCAAAGCCAGCCTCGCGGGTGGCTGCCATGACACGTTCGATGGTTGGGTTGCCCTCAGGGGCAACACGAAGGCCAAAACGTACCGAGTCGAACTTGGCAAGGTTCGAAGAAGCTTCAGCCGGCAGGATTAGGTAGTAGGCAGCAATAGCATACTCAAAGTTTGGGCAAGAAACCTCAACGATTTCGGCGCCGGCTTGCTGAAGCAAGTTGACGCTCTCCTTGAAGCGGTTCATGACACCAGGTTGAAAACCCTCGCCCATGAGTTCCTTGATGACTCCGATGCGCATGCCCTTGACATCGAGCTTGCGGGCCGCATCGGCCATCGAACCGAGTGACTCTGGCAGCGAGGTGCTGTCGTGTGGGTCGTGACCGGCAATAAGGTCCTGAATCAAAGCCGAGTCGAGCACGTTGCGCGAGACCGGGCCAACTTGGTCAAGCGAACTTGCCAAAGCGATCAAACCGTAGCGTGAAACGGCACCGTAGGTTGGCTTGTTTCCAACGGTTCCGGTTACTGATGCCGGAAAGCGAATTGAACCACCGGTGTCAGAACCGATGGCTACCGGAGCCTGGAATGATGCAACTACCGAGCTTGAGCCACCGCCAGAACCGCCAGGGATGCGAGTTAGGTCCCAAGGGTTGCGGCTAGGGCCGAACGCCGAAAATTCGGTGGAAGAACCCATGGCGAATTCATCGAGGTTGGTCTTACCAAGAATTGGCAGACCGGCGGCACGGATGCGCTTCACGACGGTTGCGTCGTATGGCGGAACCCAGCCTTCCAGGATCTTCGAACCAGAAGTGGTCGGCGCATCCGTGGTGGTCAGGTTGTCTTTAACCGCAATTGGTAGACCGGCAAGCAGGTGAAGCTTTTCACCGGCGGCTCGGCGGCGGTCGATGTCTGCGGCGGCTGAAAGCGCGGTTGATGCATCCTGGTGCAGGTATGAGTGGACATCGTGGTCGACGGCCATGCTGCGATCTAGGTGCGCCTGGGTGAGTTCAACCGATGAAATTTCGCCCTTGCCCAGCAATTCAACGAGCTCACTGGCATTTTTACGGATTAGTTCAGACATTTTTACTCCTCGTCCAAAATTGCTGCGACGCGGAAGCGGCCATCGCCACTGTCTGGAGCACCCGAAAGGGCTTCTGCCTGCGTTAGAGAAGGTTCGACCACATCATCGCGATAGACGTTTGCCATCGGAATTGGGTGGCTGGTGGCCGGCACATCAAGCCCCTCTAGGGCCTCGTTTACCTTGGCAACCGAGTCAACAATCAGGGATAGCTGTTCGGTGAAACGTTCGACCTCTTCGTCGGTCACCAAGATGCGGCTGAGGCCGGCGAGGTGACGCACTAGGTCAGGGGTAATTTCAGACATGAATCTCTCTCAAAAGCGGGAGTTGTATACCTATGAGTTTAGTCGGCGCTGAAATTCTTCTTCGTCGATAACCTCGATGCCAAGGTCTTCCGCCTTGGCAAGTTTTGAACCGGCATTTTCACCGGCAACGACAAATGCAGTCTTCTTTGAAACCGACGATGCAGCTTTTCCGCCATTGCTGATGATTGCCTCTTCGATTTGCTCACGCGTGAACATCTTTAGCGAACCGGTAGCCACGATACTGAGACCCGAAAAAATGCCCTCGGCTCCCCCGGCTGAACCCGGACCTTCATGACCAGGAGTTTCTAGCAACACCCCAGCTGCGCGCCATCGCTCGATGATCTCTCGATGCCAATCCACACTGATCCACTCGAGTAGCGATTGGGCAAGAGTTACACCCACCCCATCGACCTGAGAAAGTTCAGTCTCAGAGGCGGCAAATATTCTATCCAGCGAACCAAAATGGGCCGCCAGCGACCTCGAAGCAACCGGTCCAACATGTCTAATCGAGAGAGCAACCAGGATGCGCCAAAGTGGCTTGGTCTTTGCCTCTTCAAGATTACGAAGGAGCTTTAGGGCAACCTCAGCCGGAGTGCCGTCCTTTTTTCGAAAGAAATCAACGATCTTTGGCGAACCGTTTGCATCAAGTTTTGGCAAACCAGAATCGGGGTCAAGCACCTGAGCCTGAATTGGCAATAAGTCCTCGAGGGTTAGATCAAACAGGTCGGCCTCAGAGTGCAGCGGTGCTTCAAGCGGCGGAATCGGCTGAGTGAGAGCTACGGCAGCGACATAACCCAGTGCCTCAATGTCCAGGACCCCTCTGGAGCCGAGATAGGCGATGCGTTCCCGCAGTTGCGCCGGACAGCTCTTGGCGTTCTGGCATCGAAGATCAACATCGCCCTCGCTGGAGGGAGCCAGTGCAGCTCCGCAGGCTGGGCAAGCGCTGGGCATAACAAACGCTTTCTCTGCCCCGGTTCGAAGCTCAATTACCGGACCTAAAATCTCCGGGATCACATCGCCGGCCTTGCGCAAAACCACGGTATCCCCGATGAGCACACCCTTTGCCTTGACGACATCCTGGTTATGCAGCGTTGCAAACTCAACCACGGAACCGGCAACCTTAACCGGCTCAACCACCGCATACGGAGTAGCACGGCCAGTTCTACCAATACCGATTCGAATATCGACAAGCTTGGTGTTCACCTGCTCGGGTGCGTACTTATAGGCGATTGCCCAGCGCGGAGCGCGGCTAGTGAACCCGAGTTCTGCTTGTTCGCTCAGCGAGTCAACCTTTACGACCACACCGTCGATCTCATGCTCGAGTTTGTGTCGATTCTTTTCAAAGCCATCGATGTAGCTCAGCACTTCTTCAGCGGTGTTGACTACGGCAAAGTTCTTAGAGGTAGGCAAACCCCAAGAGGCAAGCAGGGCATAAAGACCCGACTGATTTGGTATGGAAACGCCATCAACCGAAGGCTTTGCCCATGCGCCGATGCCATGAACCAGCATTCTCAGGGGCCTGGTTGCCGTAACCCTTGGATCTTTTTGACGAAGGGAACCGCTGGCCGAGTTGCGTGGATTAGCAAATGGCGCCTTACCCTCGGCTACGAGCCCTTCATTTAGTTTTGCAAAATCGTCGACACCAAAGAATATTTCGCCGCGAACTTCAACCACGGGAGGAAAACCGGAACCCTCTAGTTTTCGAGGGATCGATTTGATGGTCAATACATTTTGGGTAACGTCTTCACCGACAACACCGTCACCTCTGGTGGCGGCCGAGACCAGCAGGCCGTTTTCGTATCGAAGGTTAATCGCCAAACCATCAATCTTGAGTTCACATAGGAACGGCCCAGCGCCAGCCTTGGCAACCCAGACACGCATTTCCTCATGACTAAACACGTTGTCGAGGCTCATCATTCGATCGAGGTGTTCAACCGGTGCAAATGCCTGATTTGCAGAGCCGCCTACGGTTTGAGTTGGGCTATCACCGGTGATCAACTCGGGGTGCTGAGACTCGAGCAATTCAAGTTCTTTCAACAACTCGTCATACTCGGAATCGGCAATTAATACCGTGTTGCCCTCGTAATAGGCACGACGATGCTGGTTGATCGAATCGACTAGTTGTTCAACTCGCTTTGCTGCCTCTTGTTGAGACTGGCTCATGCCGCGCTAACCGTTCGGTTGATTGTGGTCTGACCAAGCACTCGGGTGCCAAGGTAGAGCACTGCAGTTTGCCCCGGCGCAACACCCAGTAGCGGCTCTTTAACTCGAATAATCAATTCATCGTCAACTATCGAAAATTCGGCGGGGATGGCGTCGCCATGTGCCCGAACCTGAACCAGAATATCGGTCCAGTCATCGGTGTTTGAAGGAGCCTGGCCACACCAGGTGTAACGGGTGCCGGCCATCTCTGAAATAGCAAGTGCGGCCTGCGGGCCAACCACGACTGTGTTGGTCTTCGGTCGAATTTCGAGAACATAACGCGGACGGCCGTCTGCGGCTGGGCGACCAATCGAGAGGCCCTTGCGCTGCCCAACTGTGAAACCATGTGAACCCTCGTGGGAGCCGAGCACGACACCGTCCCGATCGACAATTTCACCAGTCTGATTACCCAGCTTGTCGGCGATCCAATCCTGGGTGTCGCCCTCGGGGATGAAGCAAATGTCATAACTGTCTGGCTTATTGGCAACCGAGAGACCGCGGGCATCGGCCTCGGCGCGAATCAAATCTTTGGAAGCGGAGGCGCCGAGTGGGAACATCGAGTGCTTTAGCTGCGCCTCTGACAGAACTCCAAGCACGTATGACTGGTCTTTGGCGAGGGCATTCGATCGGTGCAGTTCGAGGTTGCCAGCTTCATCAGTCAAGAGAGTTGCGTAATGGCCCGTGCAAACTGCATCGAAACCTAAAGCCAACGCCTTCTCGAGCAAGGCCGCAAACTTGATCTTTTCGTTGCAACGCATGCATGGGTTTGGCGTGCGGCCGGCTTCGTATTCGGCGATGAACTCGTCAACGACTTCTTCTTTGAAGCGTTCGGAGAAATCCCAGACGTAATAAGGGATTCCGAGCACGCTGGCGGCTCGTTGAGCGTCCATCGAATCTTCGATGGTGCAACAGCCTCTAGAGCCAGTTCGAAGGGTGCCTGGCATCCGTGAAAGAGCAAGGTGCACACCGACTACTTCGTGGCCTGCCTCCACTGCTCGGGCGGCGGCTACGGCAGAGTCCACTCCACCTGACATTGCCGCTAAAACCTTCATAAGTACAGTCTACTTTGAGGGCAGCCCGGCCTTCTTGGCGGATGCGTGAACCGATGGAAAAGCATCTAGAAATCTGTCCACATCGGTTTCGGTCGTGGTGTAGCCCAAGCTGATTCTCAAGGCGCCCGTGGCTTCATCCTCGGTGCGCCCCATGCCCAACAAAACGTGGGATGGTCGGTTTACACCGGCAGTGCAAGCAGAACCAGCGGAGACCGAAACCCCAGCGGCATCGAGCAAGAAGATCATCGAATCTGCACTGCAACCGGGAAAGGTGAAATTCAGTGTCGTCTCAAGTCCGGGCGCATCTCCGCGACTAAATACGGCATCCTGGGCAATCTTTGAGATGCTGGCAATGAGTCGCCCGCTCAAGGATGCGAGCCGAGCCGACTCGTCAAGGAGGCTGTGAGAGGCCAGTTTGGCTGCAAGAGCGAAAGCCTGGGCGCCGGCAGAGTCCATGGTGCCAGAGCGCATCCCACGCTCTTGACCACCGCCATGCACTAGCGAAGTGATCTTCACGGAACGCCCGACGACGAGAGCCCCTGAACCAACCGGTCCGCCAACCTTGTGCCCGCTGATCGCCATCGTAGCCAAACCACTGGCTGCAAAATCAATCTCGATGTGACCCAACGCTGCCACCGCATCCGAGTGAACCGGTATGCCGTAGCGACTCGCAAGGTCGGTGATGGACTGAATGTCGGCGATGACTCCCGTTTCGTTGTTGACCCACATCAGGGAAATCAGGGCGACTCGATCTGCCGAAGTGGCTAGATAGTTGTCCAACCAGGCGAGGTCAAAAACACCCCGATGATCAACCGGAAGCAGGACAACTTCGGCACCCTGGTGATCAGCGAGCCAATAGATCGGGTCTAAGGCCCCATGGTGTTCCGTCGCAGCGGTGATGATTACGTTTCGGTTCGAGGCCTCGGCGATTCGCTGCCAGAAAAGACCTTTGATTGCGAGATTGTCACTTTCGGTGCCACCCGAGGTGAAGACGATTTCGCTGCGGTTTGCCCCGACCGTTCCGGCTAATGATTCTCGTGCCGCCTCGAGGGTGTTGCGAGCATCCTGGCCAAATTGGTGAACAGAAGATGGGTTGCCAACCGCCGAAAGCGCTTGGGTGTAGCTAGCCAGAACCTCGGGCCTGATTGGCGTCGTGGCTGCGTGGTCTAGATAAATGCGCACAGATACCAGCGTATTTCTAAGTTGGTCGTTAATCAGCCCGAAATCTGCAAACGAGTAGGATTTCAGCTATGTCTTCTGAGCTGCCCGCCCCAGGTCAAATGGGTGTAACCGTCCTTGACGGCGTGGGCACCATCCGCGTTTATTCAGAAAACGCCACGAGCATCCAGCTGGTTGTCTTTGAACCAGATGCCGTACCCGAGATTCGACACACAATCGAGCTTGAGCGTGCTGGCGCAATTTGGACGGCCACCAGCCACCACCTTCGACCTGGCATTAAATACGCACTCAAGGCAGACGGTCCAGACTCACCTCGCAATTCTTTCAACAACCAGATCTTCTTGATTGACCCTTACGCCCGAGGCGTGGTTCGAGAGAACGCTCGCGAATATCACTGCGTGGTGATCGATGATTCATTTGACTGGGAAGGTGTTGAAAAGCCACGCATCCCACTTGATGAACTCATTGTTTACGAAGCTCATGCCCGTGGTCTCTCGCGCGGCAACCCAAATCTTCCAGATGAACTGCGCGGAACCTACGCAGCTCTCGGCCATCCAACCACGATTGAACACCTCAAGAAGATCGGTGTGAACGCCGTAGAACTTCTTCCGATTCACATGTTCATCTCCGAACCGCGGTTGATGAGCATGGGCTTGATTAACTACTGGGGCTACAACTCGATCAACTTCTTCAGCCCGCACCCGCGCTATGCAACCGCCAGCTCGTGGAAAAAAGGCCCTCAGGCTGTCATCGAAGAGTTGAAAACCTCCATTCGAGAACTTCACCGCAATGGAATCGAGGTAATTCTCGACGTGGTTTATAACCACACCGCAGAAGGCGGCTCCGGCGGCCTCACCTATTCCTATCGCGGCCTCGACTCTTCGAGCTATTACCGAATGGACGATAACGGCCACTTCCACGACACCACCGGTTGCGGCAACTCGCTCAACTTTGGCAACCCTCACGTGGTTCACATGGTTCTCGAGAGTCTTCGATACTGGACGAACGAAATGCAAATCGACGGTTATCGCTTTGACCTCGCTGCCACTCTCGCGCGCAATGAGAATAATCACTTCGACCCGAATCACCCGTTGCTGCGCGCAATAGTCGAAGACCCGACCTTCAAAGATTCAAAGATGATCATGGAACCCTGGGATGTCGGTCTCGGCGGTTGGCAAACCGGAAACTTCCCAGACCGCTTCAGCGAATGGAACGACCGATACCGTGACGATATTCGCCGATTTTGGCTATCCGACATTGCCGCCGCTCGCAATAGCGGCAACCACTGGAATGGCGTGGCTGACCTAGCCACTCGCCTATCCGGATCACGTGACATTGTTGATGGACCAAGCGGACCTTTGGGTGGAGTTAACTTCATCACGGCTCACGACGGATTCTGCCTTAAAGACCTCGTTAGCTACAACGTGAAGCACAACCAGATGAACGGCGAGAGCAACCGCGACGGCACCAACGGTAACCACTCGTTCAATCACGGATTTGAAGGTTCTGGAGCGAGCCCCGAGGTTCGCGCCCAACGACGTAAAGCAGCCCGCAACCTGATCGCAACACTTCTATTCTCATCAGGAATTCCTATGATTACCGCGGGTGATGAACGCGCCAAGACCCAGAATGGCAATAATAACGCCTACTGCCAGGACACCGTCCTGAGCTGGGTTAACTGGGAACTCACTCGGCACGAAGAAGATTTCGAAGAAACCTTTTCATACCTGACTAAATTGCGACTAGAGAACCCGGTGCTCAGGCCGAAGGCTTTCGGAGACTTCAACGAAGCCAACGCCGAACACGACATGGTTAAGTGGTTCAACTCTGCCGGCCAGATTATGACCGCCGAAAACTGGGATGACTCCGAGTGCCGAACGATCCAGAGGTACAGCGAAAACCTTGGTCCTGATGGAGTTCGAACCGCCATGCTGCTGGTTATCCATGGAGCGGAGAAAGTTCAAGAACTGACTCTCGCCGAAATGCCGAATATGTCTGGACTGACCCGTTTATGGAACAGCGCCTTCGATGTTCCATCGTTGACCATGGAGAAACTCGCTCCCGGCGCAAACATCTCCATGTCTGGCACTTCGATACAACTTTTCAGCGTCCAGTTTTAATGTTTCGAGGGCTCGCCTCGTAACGACTGTGTTAAGCATTCGCAAATGCGCCGATTAGGCGCCGAATCTTCACTAAGTTATGGAGTGTGAGCAAAATTAGCGGAATCAGTTACCTCCATGAGAATCCGATCGGTCGATTGCCGATTCTCGGCGTTAAACCTTCGGTAGAAGGCGGAAGATGGCCGGCAAAAGCGTTTGTCGGAGAAGTGATTCCATTCGAGGCAAACGTCTTTCGTGAGGGCCACGACGCCCTCGGAGTAGAGCTATTGCTCACCGACCCGGTTGGCAAACAAAGTATTTATCGTTTGAATGCTGGTTCAGTCGGCAGTGACCTTTGGCACACCGAGGTTCAGCTGGATTCACAGGGACCATGGAAGTTTCAGATTCGCGCCTTTGCCGATGAATACGAAACCTGGAATCACAGCGCTAGCGTCAAAATTGCGGTTGGTATCGACGAAGAACTGATGATGCTTGAGGGCATCGCCCTATTCACGAGAGCTGCCGCACAAAAAGGTCGCACTGCAGCAAACGCTAAACTTTTGATTGCCCTTGCTGAAAAACTGTCCGATACCAACCGGCCCGCCAAAGACCGTTTGGCCGAAGCAGAAACTGCAGCGATCCTGAAGGCGATTACAGCCCAACCGATTCGAGATTTAGAGACCCTGAGTGACGAGTTCATCATCACTTGTGAGCGTGAACTCGCCGGTTCTGGTGCCTGGTACGAGTTTTTCCCTCGATCAGAAGGCGCTCAGTTTAATGCCAAGACCAAGACCTGGACATCGGGTAGCTTCAAAACCGCGATCAAGCGCCTACCGGCCGTCGCAGCCATGGGCTTCAACGTTCTGTACATGCCGCCGATTCACCCGATTGGCCTGGCCTACCGCAAGGGCCCAAACAACACCTTGACCGCAGGCCCACAAGACCCAGGGTCTCCTTGGGCAATTGGCTCTGCAGCCGGAGGCCACGACGCTATTCATCCAGACCTCGGAACCGAGAAGGATTTTGCGGCCTTTGTGGCTAAGGCTAACGAGCTTGGTCTAGAAATCGCGTTGGATCTTGCCCTTCAAGCATCACCAGACCACCCTTGGGTCAAGACGAATCCCGAGTGGTTCACAACTCGCGCGGATGGTTCAATCGCCTACGCCGAAAACCCACCAAAGAAATACCAAGACATTTTCCCGATCAATTTCGACAACGACCCAGAGGGTATTTACTTCGAAGTCTTGCGAGTTGTTCAGCTATGGATCTCTCGCGGAGTCAAGGTATTCCGAGTAGACAACCCGCACACCAAGCCGGTTGCCTTCTGGGAGTGGTTGATCAACGAAATCAACCGAGAATACCCGGATGTGGTTTTCCTCGCTGAGGCATTCACCCGCCCATCGATGATGCACGCCCTCGGCAAAGTGGGTTTCCAGCAGTCATACACCTACTTCACCTGGCGCAACTCCAAGCAAGAACTCGAAAGCTACCTGACCGAACTGTCCAAAGAATCAGCCGACTTCTTCAGGCCAAATTTCTGGGTTTCGACTCCAGATATCCTGACCGAGTATCTGCAATTTGGCGGCCCGGCTGCACACAAAATTCGCGCGGTCATTGCATCCATGGCCACCCCTAGCTGGGGCATGTATGCCGGTTACGAACTTTGCGAGTCAGTTGCCCGACCTGGAGCCGAAGAGCATATCGACAGTGAGAAATTCGAGTATCGCCCAAGAGACTGGGAGGCGGCCAAGAAGGGCGGTCGAAGTATTGCCGACTACATCACCAAACTCAACGAGATTCGTGAAACACACCCGGCCGTTCGCCAGCTTCGCAATCTTGAACTTCAGCACACCGATGACTCATCGATCTTGGCTTTCTCTAAGCACCTATCGGCCGAGCATACCGGAACCGGTAAGAGTGACACCATCCTGGTGGTTGTGAACGTTGACCCGCATGCAGTGCGCGAGACCATGGTGAGACTAGACCTTGAAAAGCTTGGCCTTGCCGCCAATTCAAAGTTTGAAGTGCAAGATCTGATCACAGGCGAGACCTATCAATGGTCGGCTGATAACTACGTTCGTCTGGATGCCTTCCACCAGCCGGCACACATTTTCAAAATCGGTAAAACTCTCTAAGGGGTCGAGAAACAAATGGCACTCAACAAAAAATCGACTTCAACGCTCCCCGAACTTCCAGGTGACCTTGTTTGGTCTATCAGTTCGGGCTCGCACCATGAACCTCACTCAGTCTTGGGTGCCCACCCTCACGAGAAGGGTTGGGTTATTCGCGCCTTAAGGCCGATGGCTAAAAGCGTTGTCGCAGAACTTGCCAGCGAATCCCTGGATCTCGTTCACGTTGAAAACGGCCTCTGGCAGGGCTTCGTTTCTGGCAAGAAAGTTCCCGACTACAGAGTTCTCGCCACATATCAAGAGGGTGCCGAATGGCGTGTTGATGACCCGTATCGTCACGCACCGACCATCGGCGAGCTTGACCTGCACCTAATCAGTGAAGGTCGTCACGAAGACCTTTGGGCGGCATTGGGCTCACATATTCATTCGGTGAAAGGTGATCTCGGAGTCAGCCAGGGAACCAGGTTTGCCGTTTGGGCGCCAAACGCCAAGGCGGTACGTGTGGTCGGGGAATTCAATTCTTGGAACGGAATCGCGCATTCCATGAGAGTCATGGGCTCTTCTGGCGTATGGGAACTCTTCATCCCGAGCATCGGTGTCGGAACTAAGTACAAGTACGAAATTTTGACTCGGGATAATAGCTGGATCACCAAAATCGACCCGCTCGCGCAGCAGACTGAGGTTCCACCATCGACGGCGTCAATCGTCACCCAGTCACACCACAAATGGTCAGACAAATCTTGGCTCGAGGCCCGCAGCAAGCGTGACGCCTTGAAATCTCCGATGTCGATTTATGAACTGCATGCCGGTTCGTGGCGTCAAGGACTCGACTACCGAACCATGGCGGATGAACTTATCCCCTACGTTATTGAGTTGGGATTTACTCATGTCGAATTCATGCCTCTTGCAGAGCACCCATACGCGCCGTCCTGGGGCTACCAGGTCACCGGGTATTACGCACCTACCTCAAGGTTTGGTTCACCGGACGATTTGAAGTATCTGATCGATAGACTCCACGAAGCCAACATCGGCGTCATCCTCGACTGGGTACCGGCACACTTCCCCAAGGACGAGTGGGCACTGGCAAAGTTTGACGGCCAGCCGCTTTATGAACACGCCGACCCTCGACGCGGAGAGCACCCAGACTGGGGAACTCTGATCTTTGATTTCGGTCGTAACGAGGTAAAGAACTTCTTAGTTGCCAACGCACTTTACTGGCTCGAAGAGTTCCACATCGACGGACTGCGAGTAGATGCCGTGGCATCGATGCTTTACCTGGACTACTCCCGCGAGGGCAATAACTGGTTACCAAACCAATACGGTGGCCGCGAGAACCTTGACGCCATCGCATTCATGCAGGAGGTCAATGCAACCGCCTACCGTCGAAACCCTGGAATCATGATGATTGCCGAGGAGTCGACCAGCTGGGGCGGCGTAAGCTCTCCTACCGATGGCGGCGGCCTCGGCTACGGCTTCAAGTGGAACATGGGTTGGATGAATGACAGCCTTCAGTACATCGAAAAGGATCCGGCCTACCGCAAGTATCACCATGGTGAACTAACCTTCTCAATGCTCTATGCCTACGATGAGAAGTTCGTTCTGCCAATTAGCCACGATGAGGTTGTTCACGGCAAGGGATCTCTACTGGCCAAGATGCCCGGCGACCGCTGGCAACAACTCGCCAACGTACGCGCCTATCTGGCGTTCATGTGGGCGCACCCAGGCAAGCAGCTTCTTTTTATGGGCTCCGAATTCGGCCAACAGTCAGAGTGGAACCAAGAGCGTGGGCTTGAGTGGTGGATTCTTGACCAGCCAAGTCACCGCGGGCTTCAAAGCTTGGTTGCCGAGCTAAACAAGCTTTACGTGGCAAACCCATCGATGTGGCAACTCGATCACCATCACACGGGCTTCACCTGGATCGACGGCGGCAATGCGGACCAAAACCTCCTCAGCTTCATCCGTTGGGACGAAGCCGGTAACCCGATTGCTGTAGTAATCAACTTTGCTGGTCACCCATATCACGACTTTAAATTAGGTCTACCTAGCGCCGGACACTGGGATGAAATTCTCAACACGGACGCCGAAACCTTTGGTGGCTCAGGCGTTGGTAACTTCGGACGAGTCGAGGCAAACGGCGAGGGAAGCCATGGGCAACCACATTCGGCAACCATCTCAGTACCCCCGCTTGGCGCTGTCTGGTTCAAACCATCCAAGTAACTTAGGTTCGAAGCACACGCAGCCTAGTAAAGCAGCGCGGTGAGTTTTCTTCTTGCGTCCAGGACTTCAGGCTGGTCTGGTGGACAGATCAAGAAGAGCTCGAGCAGGTGCTTGCGAAGAACTTCGCGCTCGTCACCAAAGACAGCAGCAAAACGGGTCAAAATGGTGGAGAAACCCTCGCCGGGGTGACCAACAGCCACGCAGGCGTCTGCCTTTAGCAATACCTCTTCGAGAGTGGTTGGCGCCGATGACAGCACCTTCTCGAAGTCAATACCATCGGTACGCATCAGGAGCTTTGCCTGAGCCAAACCGCTGATCGCCAGAGTGTCAGCTGGGCTTTCCTTGATGGCCTGCTCGTATTCCGAGATCGCGAGGGAGTAGTCGCCGGCATCAATGGCGTCAAAAGCAGCCTGGTGACGCGGAGGCAAGGCCGGGGGCGCTTCCACCCCTGTCGGCTCTGCCACGGTAATGACACCGGTCATCCCGTTTTCGGCGGCAATTTCAAGCACTCGCTCAAAGACAACTTGAACGTTTGCCTCTGGCTGATCGCCATCGAAAAGTGGCACCGGTTGACCACGAAGTAACGCTAAAACAGTTGGAGCGGAGCCGACCTTGAAAGCCTTGGCAACGTTGATGTTTGAATCCAAATCAAATTGAAGTAGCAAGACTCGGCCAGCGAAGGCGTTGGTCAACTTCTCCAACTTTGGCGTGAGCGCCTTACTCTGCTCGCTCCATCCCGCATAGAACTCAATGATCACCGGTAGGTGGTTCGACACCTCAACAAAATTGCGCAAGTTTGTCTCGTTACCCTGTGCAATCAGCGATGGCAGGGTAAGCAAATCAGCAGTTGTTGTTGGGTTAGCCGGTGCGCCAACTTGTCCTACGCCCTGTGTGACCGGCGCGCTGGCCGAACCGCCGCCCAGCTTTGGCTCCGGCTTACGAAGCGATGATAGGTCTACCGCTCCGGCCAAGCTCGCACGAGACATGAAATCTGACATTTATAGCCCTCTAACGCTTACTAGACCCTGGGTGACTCCGATGAGTCGAATCTTGGAACTTTCTGAAAGTGCCGGAACAAAGAAGAGCAACATGTTGCCGTAAATGGAACGCACGCCCTTGGTCGAACCATTGGCACCGAGGATCAACGCTTCTTGACCAGAAACTCCAACGGCCGTGCCAACCTTGGTAGGGCGAATCAGATAGGTGTCGGTCATGTAAACGGCAACCAAGGCACCCGCTTGAGAGGTTGACAAGCCAATAACGTTGGCGTCTCCCAGCTTGTGAGTGAACGTGATTTTACCGTTCTTCAGGTTGGTCACCTGCTGCGTTTGGCTCGTAGAAACCTGCTTGTAGAACTCATCGTTGGTGATGTCAAAAAGCTGAGCACTAAGACTGCTTGGACCCTTATTAATGAGGTCACCGTAGGCAGCTGGGAGAGACAGCGGCGGCACCTTGAGGAACAATGATTTCGAATCGACTGGAATCGAACCGGTGGTGATTGAAGGAACCGCAGGTATTTTGGCACCGGGCATCAAACGGACGGTGTACCACACCTGATAATTCTCACGCGGCGATTTTTGTTGCAGCACAATCAATTGAGGAAGAGCCGTGTCACCGATTTCATCCGTGACGGCCATGATGCTTCTCGGCCAAACATTTGTTGCTGCTGGCAGGCTGAAGGTCAGCGGGCTGGAGACGATAGCCGGTAGTGCCGGACTCTTTTTATCTTTCGACCTCAGGTAGTAGTGAATGGCCCGAAGATTGAGCGCGGGACCAATAAATCTCGGTGACAGCAACTTTTTATTATTGCTCTCGTCCGCCGCCTTGGCTGAGGCCGCTACGTCCTCCAAAATTCTGTGGAGTTGAGATAGAAGCACCACCGGCGGAGCAACCTCGGCAGCCGATGATGACGGCGATGGGCTTGCCTGAACCGGCGCACTCGACGGGCTGCAGCCCGTTACCAAACCAATTGTGATCAGTGTGGCTGGCAAAACTCGCAGCGCACGGCCAGCGGCTCTGCGACCCTTCGCCGGGGCGAAGCGTGTCCGGCGCTTTTCACGATATTTAGGCCCGGATGGGGCCTTCGGTAGTCGGCGCCTAGGACCGCGCTTACGCCGGCGATCGACTAACTGAATGACCAGCAGCACCATTGCCCCAAGTAGGAGCACAGCACCGCTGATTAGGGCAACGTTTGACCAAGTTAGGTCATGGAAGATCGGCCAAATGATATCAACTTCACCAGGCGCGTGCTTTAGACCATTGCTGGCGATGAGCGCTGCCCCATCGGCTCCTGAAGAAACTTTGAGCGTTGCAGTGTTCGCTCCGGAGGTTTCGTCTCGCCACAGGTCTGAACCCACCGGCGAGAAGCCGATAGCTCCGCCGAACACTTTTATGGGCTTGATTGCCGTCTGTTTTGCATTCAAGTCAAGCTGCTCATAGGGAGACTTGCCAACAAAGGCCAGGATGTCAGCCTCGCGGCCAGTCGAGATGAATGCGCCAACCGTCTCGCCGTTCACCTTCACGGTCGGCGAACCCTTATGCAGCGCGAGTGTCGAGTGCGGAATCACAACGAATGGACTGGTCGAGTCATACTTGACGGCCATTGACACGCTCACGGGCGGTGCCCAGATGGTTCGCTGAGCAAAACCGGCAAGGACCAAGATCACGGACACGACAAACATCGCAGCAGCAATCAAAAAGCGCATGCGATATCCAATCAGGCTAAACTTGAGGCGGGTTACCGACCTGTCTTTATTCTACCGAAGCGCCTAGGAGCAGCATTTTGTCTGTCGAAGAGTCCGAATTTCCCGTAGCCCTCCGCGGCTACGAGCGCGGCCCGGTTGATGACGCACTCCTCGACCTCCGCAAGCAGGTCTTGCAGCTTTCGGCTCAGAATGCACAACTTGCGAACGAACTTCGCGAGACTGCCAAGGCGCTCGAAGCTGCCCGCGAAGAGCTTCAGGAGGCCGGAAAGCCTACCTACACCGGTGTTGGCGCTAGAGCGGCGCTGATTTTGAGCACCGCCGAAGATCAAGCCGCGCATCTATTGGCCGAAGCTGAACGTGAAGTAGAGCGTAAACGCAAGGCAACCAATCTCGAAGTTGAGGCCCAGCGTGGCGAGGCCAAGGGCTATTACGACTCACTAGTATCTGAGGCGCAGCGCCGCAGCGACCGCATCATCGGCGCCGCCCGCAGCGACTATGACGAGATCATCTCTAAGGCAAAGCAGGAGGCTGCTCGCGTCGCCGATGAGGCACTCCGAGAAGCAGGTTCAATCCGCGGTGCAATTTCGACCGAGGTTGCCAAAATGCGCGCCGCCGCGCGTCGCGAGATTGAGTCGATGAAGGCCAAGGTCGAGCGTGACCTTGGAGAGCGCAAACTCATCGCCTTCCGTGAAAACAGCCGCAATCTTGACTTTGACAGCGCCGCAGCACTCTTGACCGAGCAAGCGCGAATCGACCTAGAGCTCGAGCTGACCGCTCGTCGCGCCGAAGGTGAAGCCGAATACCTTCAGAAGCACCAAGAAGCCGTGGCTACCACCCAAAAGTACCTGGATGACGCAAACTCACAGCTTTCAAACGCATTGACTCGCGCGAACGCAGCCAGACTCGAAGCAGAAACTCTCGAGGCCGCCGCGATCTCGTTTAACCAGGAAACCACCCGGTTGAGCCGACAGAAGGCGGATGCGATTATCGCGGCTGCCGATGCCGAGGCTAGAAGCATCGTTGCAACGGCACAAATTGCGGCTGCACGGGAGATTTCCCAGGCAACCGAGGCCACTGTAAAGATTTCTGCGGAGCGCGACTCTGTCGACGTTTATCTCAAGAACTTGCGCGCTGTCTTGGACAACGCTGGCAAGCCCCGAGCCTAAACCGGCGCAATCAGAGTAGGTTTGTGAACATGCAGGGGCAAACGAAACTCACTAATGCTTTCCAGGTCGGCTTACTCGGCGGTCTTGGTGTGCTGTGTGCCCTGGTTCTCGGCGGTGCCGTTCAGACCTTGGCCGATGTCATCACTTATGTTGCCGCCGCCATATTCATCGCCCTAGGCCTTGACCCGGTGGTCACCAAGATCGAATCCTTCGGCCTAAAACGCCCACTGGCAATTCTTGCGGTGGTTCTGGTGCTGCTCGGTGGCATGGCGACTCTGTTCTGGGCAATTCTGCCAACTTTGGCTTCACAGGGCGCTCACTTCATCCAGACCGCACCAGAGGTAATCGCGGGTTTTGGCAAGCTTCCCTGGGTGATGCAGCTCGATGGCAAATTGGGCGGTTCAATCTCGAATGCCATTGCCGGGGCAACTTCATTTTTGAGTGACACCGCTAACTGGCCGAAACTTCTCGGTGGAGTAGTGCAGGTTGGCCTCAACCTCTTCAACGGCTTCTTCGCCGGGTTAGTCATCTTGATCTTGAGTCTCTACTTCATGGCCTCCCTGAACCGCTTCAAGACATTTCTCTACAGCTTGGTTCCAGCGACTAAACGCGAGAAGTTCCATGACATCTCGGAACAGGTAGCGACCTCTGTCGGACGCTATGTGATTGGTCAGTTCTCGATTGCCGGTCTAAACGCGATTCTCAGCTACATCTTCATGACCATCGCCGGCATCCCATTCGCCGTTGTTCTAGCGTTCATCATCCTGCTTCTGGGTCTTATTCCACTGGTTGGCACGGTCACAGGTGCGGCCATTGTGACGCTAGTAGCACTGAGCGTGTCACCGACTACCGCACTTATTGCCGCTGTCTACTACCTCATCTACATGCAGGTTGAGGCCTATGTGATCAGCCCGCGAGTTATGAACAAAGCGGTTGCCGTTCCAGGCGCTGTGGTTGTCGTGGCTGCACTTTCGGGTGGCGCACTGCTCGGAGTCCTCGGAGCATTGGTGGCAATCCCGGTGGCCGCCTCGTTGATTCTCATCATCCGCCAGATTATGATCCCCCACCAGGATTCCAAGTAGGCGCCAGCTTCGCTTCGTAAAGCATTTCCCGATAGGGATAGCACCGCTACCTACAGTGTGACTTGCTCCGGTAGGGGGTTAGCGGCTGGGTTGACTACCTTGACGATCTCATTCAACACTCGCGTTGTAGACGCCTCGCCAACCCATAAGTGCTTTGCTCCATCGACTCCAATAATTTCGATGTCATCAACCATCGAGAATCTCTCCGCGGCCGCTTCGGGTTGCAAATAATCGTCAAGTTCCGGGACCAAAGCGATGAGCTTCATTCCGGCACCATTCCAGCGCTTTAGTTCTTCCTCAGAGGTGCGGTGCAACGGCGGCGAAAGCAAAATGGCACCCAAAACCTCGTGATCAATGCCGTATTTCAATGCCAACTCAGTTCCGAATGACCAGCCGACAAACCAAAGGTTAGGAAGGCCACGCTGCTGCGCAAAGTCGACAGCGGCGGCAACATCGGCCGATTCACTGTTGCCGTGACCGAACTCACCCTGGCTGGTGCCTCTCGGTGAACTCGTACCACGGGTATTGAAGCGCAAGACTGCGATGTCGGCCAAGTAAGGAAGGCGATTTGCAGCCTTCCTGAGCACATGGGAGTCCATAAAACCACCGTGTGTCGGTAGCGGGTGCAGAGTGATCAGGGTGGCGACCGGCGGCTTGCCCAGCGGCAGTGACAACTCCCCCACCAATTCGAGGCCGTCAGAGGTCAGCAGCGTGATTTCCTCGCGCAGCGAGGGCAACTCTACGCCGGAACGAATTTCGATGACGTTGCTCACAGCAGCGGCCCCTGGAAGGACTTCCAACAGGCATTATGGAAATGGCGGCGGGTTTCAACCCCACGAACCGCATCCCAGGCAACTAGGTGGCTTAGACCCTTGGCGATCTGCAGGTGGCAGTGAGGGCAGACCCAGGTTTTGGTGTCCTCAGCATTAGCACCGATGCTGGTCTGAGTGATGTACTCGTCACCGCGCTTGAACTCGGTCCTCCGGATTCCCAGGCGGGTTGCGTTTAGATCGATTTCCTCAATGGGAGCAACTTTGGGCTTTGCTCGACTAGGTCGATTGCTGCGTGGCACTAGTACCAACCAAATTTGTCGGAGTGGGCCAAGGCGCCACACGGAGCACCAAAGCGAGCCTTGATGTACTTCACTCCCCATCGAATTTGCGTTTCTGGGTTGGTGAGCCAGTCAGCGCCTTCGGTAGACATCTTCGAACCAGGCAACGCCTGAGGGATTCCGTAGGCACCCGATGACTTATTGGCGGCGCTCGAATTCCAGTTCGACTCTCTGGTCCAAAGCTTGACTAGGCAAGAGTACTGGTCCTCGCCGAATTTCAACTCGGTTAGCAGCGAAAGCGCAAAGGCCTTGGCAGTGCCCGGCGATGGCGCTGTAGCCGACTCCACGAACATTGCCGCAGCATCGCTGCCGGTAACGATGTTGAAGCCACCACGCGTGAAGAGGATCTTCTGTGTGCTGGCGTAACCATAAGTCTGGGTTGGGTCTTGCTCGTTGAAGGTATCAAACGAAGACATTGTGCTGGCACTGGCGATGGTTCCCGAATATGGGTCAACGATAGTCACAAGGATAAATGAGACCGAAAACAGAAATCCCCAAAGTGGCCTGAAGAAGTGCTTCTTGAGCTTCGGTAGCTGCGGCCGAGTCAGAGGCGTCTTATCGAAGGCAAGGTCGGCGAAGTTACCCACCTTTTGTGACAGCGATGGCTGCAAAGCCTCGTGTCTACCCATGAAAAACCTCTTGAAATTAGCCGGACCGTCAAAATATCAGTCTACCCGAGAGGTGTTTAAGCCGCTAGGTTGCAGCGTTCGCTGTCAGCATGGCAAAAACAAGCCAACTGTTGGGCACCTGCGACTCCGAACCTAACGGTTTTGCTCAAGTTGCAGCAGCTCGACAACTCGGTCGATGAAAGCATCAACCTGAGCTTCAACGTATCCGCCACGTTTGGCACTGAAAACTACCCGGCGTACCTGAGCAAGGTTGATTTCGGCACCCGAAAACAGGTGACGTTCGATGTGCTCACACAGTGCATCTACCTGCTTTTTGCTGTAACCACGAAGGAGGAAGCCCGTGCCGCTGAATCGGTGGCCCTTCGGTCGTTCGGTTCTCCCCTGCACCAATTCGGTCACTCTCGCGAGTCGATCTTCAACCGCGTAAGAGCCGCGTTCAGTCTTCTGACGGCTAATCTCACGGCTGGCAAAACTGTCCTCGAGAGTGTCCATCGCGCCATCGACAATTTCCGGCGAATAACCGCCGTGAATCAGATCAAATTCGGTGTTTCGGACGTCGTAGGCCGTAACCAGATTGGCACTGCCATCGTTGAATTGTTCGCGAGCTCGCGCGATGAATGCATCTACCTGAGCCGGTAGGTAGCCCGACTGCTTTGAATCAACCTTAGGGAATGTAAAACTCATGAGTGCTCTTTCAGCCGACTACTGGGCGATTGGGAAGAAAATACTTGCAAAAAGGTAGGCGATGAGAGCCGCCGGCAGGATTGAATCCATGCGATCCATGACTCCACCGTGCCCCGGCAGGATGTTGCTCATGTCTTTGACACCTAGGTCACGCTTGATGAGAGATTCGGCCAAATCGCCGAATACTGCCGCCAATAGCATCGCGGCCGCAAAAAGCACTCCGAGCCACCAAGGCCCCTGTAAACCAAACACAACGAAAAGAATTGCGGAGATGGAACCGCCGGCTATCGAAGCAAATAGGCCTTCGACACTCTTCTTCGGGCTGACTCCGGGAGCCATCTGGTGCTTACCGAGCTTGCGACCGACCAGGTAACCCATGGTGTCAATCATTGAAACCGTGACCACAAAAGCAATCACCCATAGAGCACCATCATTCGCGCGGCGAAGTAGCAGAATCGCAAAACTGGTCATCAGGGGCAGGTAGATCACTACGAATGCCGAAGCAGCAAAGTCACGGATTGTGCTTCTAAATGCCTGCATGGGTGCCTGGCGGCGCTCCCATAACAAGTGCAGAATTCGCCAAGTTATCAGACCGGCTACGGTAGCCAGGGACACGAGCCATTGGGCTTCCGCTCCGCCGAAGAATGTAGCCGGCATGATCAGCACCGCACCGATAACGCTAGGCACCCTTGGCACATACCAGCCCTTGATTCGAAGGGCCGTGGAGAGCTCCCAAGCCCCAAAACCGGCGGCAGCCGCGGCAAGAACCATAAAGAGCTCTTTATAAATCAGCACCGATAGCAGAAAAGCGCCACCGAGCAACAGACCAACAGCAATCGATTTCGAAAGACTGCGTCCGGCTGGGGCGCTTTGCTGATTCGACATTTAGACCTCTAGGAGTTCGGCTTCTTTGCGCTTCAAAGCCTCGTCGATTGCATCAACGTAGGTTTTTGTTAGAGCATCAAGTTCTTTTTCGGCGCGAGCGATTTCATCGTCGCCGGCTAGGCCATCCTTCTTGGCGGCAGCAAGGTCATCGTTGCCCTTGCGGCGCACGTTACGCACTGCCACTCGGTGGTCTTCCGCCTTGCCCTTAACCAACTTCACGTAGTCGCGACGACGCTCTTCGGTGAGGTCTGGCAGGGTGACGCGAATCAAGTTACCGTCGCTCTGTGGGTTTGCATCCAGGTTTGGCATTTCACGCAGCGCCTGCTCGATTGCCTTGAGCGCACCCTTGTCGTAAGGCGTAATCACAATGGTGCGGGCCTCTGGGTTAGCGAGCTGACCAAGCTGTCCTAGTGGAGTCGCCGTCCCGTAGTAGTCGACCATAACCTTCTGGAATAGCTGAGGGTTGGCGCGACCGGTGCGCACATTGGCAAAGTCCTCCTTGGCCGATTCGACGGCCTTGGCCATCTTGTCAGTCGCGGTGCTTAGGATTTCTGAAAGCATTATTTCTCCTGTTTTTCTGAAGTTACTGCAACCTAGGCGGTTACGAAAGTTCCAATTTTTTTGCCCTTGATGGCATCGGTCACATTGCCTTTGCCCTGCATTCCGAAGACTCGCATTGGCATCTTGTTGTCCATGCACAGGCTGAATGCAGTAGCGTCGACAACCTTGAGACCCTGAACAAGGGCATCCTGGTAAGTGATGGTTTCAAGCTTTACAGCCTTTGGGTCCTTCTTTGGGTCAGCTGAATAGACGCCATCGACGCCATTCTTGGCCACTAGAACTTCATCGGCATGGATTTCCAGTGCGCGCTGTGCTGCCACGGTGTCGGTTGAGAAGTATGGGAGACCTGCGCCGGCACCGAAGATTACGACGCGACCCTTCTCGAGGTGACGAACTGCGCGAAGCGGAATGTAGGCCTCGGTAACCTGAGCCATATTGATGGCGGATTGCACTCGAGTGCTAACACCGGCCTGCTCGAGGAAGTCTTGAAGAGCAAGTGCATTCATGACGGTGCCCAACATGCCCATGTAGTCCGCACGTGAACGATCCATACCGCGCTGAGAAAGCTCCGCGCCGCGGAAGAAGTTTCCGCCTCCGACCACGATGGCTACCTCTGCGGTCTTGGCGCCCTCAGCGATTTCACGGGCCATCTCGGCCACGATGTCTGGGTTTACACCCAAGGTGCCTCCGCCGAAAGCCTCACCTGACAACTTGAGTAGAACGCGGCGCTTTTTCTGAGCCATGGGGATCCTCCTGAAGTCGGTGATTTACTGCTTCTATTCTAAACGGGCATCAAAAAAGGCTCGGCCGAAATCGACCGAGCCTTTGATGTTTTTAGCTTTTGTTATGCACCAACGCGGAAGCGTACGAATGCAGAAACGGTTAGGCCAGCGCCCTCAAGAACCTTAGCAACTGACTGCTTGTTGTCCTTAGCGAAGTCCTGCTCAAGAAGAACGTTCTCCTTGAAGAAACCGGTAACGCGACCTTCTACGATCTTGGTTAGGGCGGCTTCAGGCTTGCCTTCGTTGCGAGCGGTTTCCTCAGCGATGCGACGCTCGGTTGCAACAACCTCGGCGTCTACGTCTTCACGAGAAAGAACGCTTGGTGAGAACGCCGCGATGTGAACTGCAACATCGTGAGCGGTCTCTGCGTCTGAACCTGAGTAAGCAACAAGGACACCAACCTGAGGAGGTAGGTCCTTGCTGGTGCGGTGTAGGTAAGCGTCAACTGCTGCATCCTTTAGAGCTGCAACGCGACGAAGCTCAACCTTCTCGCCCATGATTGCGGCTTCATCGTTGATTGCGTCCTGAACGCTCTTGCCACCTAGGTCTGCAGCTAGCGCAGCCTCTAGGGTCTCGGCGCCTGCGGCAGCAATTGCGTCAGCAACTGACTCTGCAAGCTCGATGAACTTAGGAGCCTTAGCAACGAAGTCGGTCTCACAAGCTAGTTCGATTAGGTAGCCGGTGCCACCGTTTACGCGAGCGACAACCAAACCATTGCTGGTGGTGCGACCCTCACGCTTGGTAACGCCCTTTAGGCCCTTTAGACGAAGGAACTCTAGAGCCTTATCGACGTTGCCGTCAGCCTCGTCAAGAGCGCCCTTGCAGTCCATCATTCCGGCGCCGCTGCGGTCGCGCAACGCCTTTACATCTGCGGCGGTGTAGTTTGCCATATTTACTTTGCTTCCTCTGCTGCAACAGCTGCTGCTGGTGCTTCTACGGTCTCGGTTGCTGCTGGAGCTGCCTCAACGGCTGCTGCCTCAACTGCTGCGGTGCCCTGCTCAAGAAGCTCTCGCTCCCACTCGGCTAGAGGCTCTGCTGCTGCCTCTGGCTTTGCGTGACGAGCAATAAGGCCCTCTGCAACTGCATCCGCGATGACGCGGGTTAGTAGGTGAACTGAACGAATAGCATCGTCGTTTCCAGGGATACCGATGGTGACCTCATCCGGGTCACAGTTGGTGTCGAGGATACCGATAACTGGAATGCCCAGCTTCTTCGCCTCAGTGATTGCTAGGTGCTCCTTGTTGGTGTCTACAACCCAGATCGCAGATGGAGTCTTGGTGATGTTGCGGATACCGCCTAGAGCCTTCTCTAGCTTGTCCTTTTCGCGGCGAAGGATAAGAAGCTCCTTCTTGGTAAGGCCGGTCTTGGTAGCGCCTGAGAAGTCCATGACCTCAAGCTCCTTCAGACGTGAAAGACGTCCCTGGATGGTCTGGAAGTTGGTCAAAAGACCACCCAAC
>CANGGL010000018.1 GCA_947453465.1 Microbacteriaceae bacterium
ATTAGACCAGCATTGGTGGCCGAGGTTAGGTGAATGCCATTGGTTTCGGCGGTCATAACCACGCAAAGCCCAGCACCGATGGACGAACCGATCCAGATGTCTGCCTTGCTGAACGGCACCGGCTTGAATGCGCGGATTAGGAACAGAATGATGCCTGCGATGCCAAACCGCAGAGCCATCATGCCCCAAAGGCTGCCGGCTTCGGTTAGCTGCTTCGCGGCCAAGTAGCTTGCGCCCCAGACAAACGCCGCACCAATCAGTGCGATGTCAACCTGAGCCGAGCGCGCGTACGCGATTAGGCGGTTCACTTGCGCACCAAGAAACGGTTTAGGCGGCCCTGGGCAACTGCTGCTCCAATAAGGATTACCAGCGCACCGACCGGTTCGTGCCAGCTGATGGACTCCCGCAAAAATGCAACGCCAATGGCAACCCCAACCACGGGTGTTACATAGGTGACGGCGCTCGCGATTGGGCTGCCAACTGTGGCCAGCAAACGATAAAAGAGTATGTAGGCGAGACCGGTGCCTAGAACGCCCAGAGCAAGCATGCCGGTGACCGACTCAAAACTTGACGGCCCGGTGGCCAAGGGGCCAAGTAGATAAAAAGGTAACAGTGTTAGCGCAGAGGTTGAGACCTGACCGAAAACCGATGTCTTTGGGTCAAGCTTCATCGGTTCGATGAACTTTCTAACAAACGGGCTACCGAAACCATAGAAAGTCACGGCCAGAAGCAGCGCGCCAACCGCGAGGGGGTGGTTATCGCCGAAACCCTGCCAAACACCTAGAACTACAAAAACCCCGATCAGACCAACGCCTAAACCAACCAGAACCTGCGGCTTCGGTTTTTCTGCCCTGAAGGCAATCAGAATAGCCAGTACTGTGAAAACCGGGGTGCTGGCGTTAATGATGCTGGCGAGTGCGCTTGAGACGTGTTGTTCGGCATAGCCAAAAAGCACGGCCGGGATGCCACTCATTAGGAGGCCGCTGACCCACAGCAGAGACCACTGCTTCCAAGATTTCGGTACGGCAACCTTTTGAATCACAAGAATTATGGCAAGCGTGGCGGCTCCGATTGCGGTCCGCCAAAAGGCGATGCCAATCGGTGGCAATGTGCGCAGCGCCAACATGATGAAGAAAAAAGAAGAGCCCCAAATGATTCCGAGAACTATGTAGTTCAGGAGCCAATTGGAGCTCTTCGTTGGGGTCATCCCAACAGTCTATTAGTGGGTTGAAGGAGCCTGTTCAACCTCTGAGCGGTCGCCTGACCAGAGGGTGTGGAAGGTGCCATCCATGTCAACGCGCTTGTATGTGTGAGCACCGAAGAAGTCACGCTGACCCTGAACCAAAGCTGCCGAAAGGCGTGGTGAACGAAGGCCGTCATAGTAAGAAAGCGATGATGCAAACGCTGGAACCGGGATGCCGGCAAGCGAAGCGTTGGCCACAACCTGGCGCCATGAGACAACAGAGTTGGCAACGGCCTGCTTGAAGAACGGGTCAAAGATCAGTGACTGAAGTTCTGGGTTCTTGTCATAGGCGTCAGCAATGCGGTTTAGGAACTGGGCACGGATGATGCAACCGCCGCGCCAGATTTTTGAAACGGCACCCAGGTTGATCTCCCAGTTGTATTCCTTGGCGCCGGCACGGATGGCGTCGAAGCCCTGTGCATATGCGACTAGCTTCGAAGCGTAAAGCGCGCGGCGAACGTCCTCTACGAAAGCTGCCTTGTCTTCGATGCTCCAAGCGATTGAGTCTGCTGGCAAACCGTCAACCGCGGCACGTTGTGCAGCCTGAGATGAAAGTGAACGAGCGAACACTGCCTCGGCGATACCTGAAACCGGGGTGCCTAGGTTTAGCGCGGTCTGTACTGTCCAAACACCGGTGCCCTTTGAGCCAGCCTGGTCAAGGATGACGTCGACTAGTGGCTTGCCGGTCTTTGCGTCGACCTGCTTTAGAACTTCAGCGGTGATCTCGATCAAGAATGACTCAAGGTCGCCCTTGTTCCACTCGTTGAAAATGTCTGCGATCTCGGCAGGGGTGTAAGCGCCGGCCTGGCGAAGGATGTCGTAGGCCTCGGCGATTAGCTGCATGTCGGCATACTCGATGCCGTTGTGAATCATCTTCACGAAGTGTCCAGCACCGTCGGTGCCAACGTGGGTCACGCAAGGCTCGCCTTCGGCGATCGCTGCGATTGACGCCAGGATTGGGCCCAGGGTCTTATAAGCCTCTGCTGAACCACCAGGCATGATCGAAGGGCCCTTTAGTGCGCCTTCTTCACCACCAGAGATTCCGGCGCCAACGAAGTTGATGCCCTTTGCTGAGACATCCTTTTCGCGGCGAATGGTATCGGTGAATAGTGCGTTTCCGCCATCCACGATAATGTCGCCTGGCTCGAAGCGCTCGGCAAGCTGTGAAATAACAGCGTCGGTGCCCTTGCCGGCTTGAACCATGATGATTGCGGTGCGTGGCTTGGCCAACGAAGCCACGAACTCGTCGATGCTTGCGCTGGCAATGAAGCCGGCCTCTGGGTGCTCGGCCATTAGAAGATCGGTACGCTCAACTGAGCGGTTGTAGATAGCAACGGTGTTGCCTTCGCGGCTAGCCAGGTTGCGAGCCAAGTTTGAACCCATTACTGCGAGTCCGACGACTCCGATGTTTGCTGATGCGGTCATTGTTTTCCTGAACCTCTTTTATAAGTGGGGAATTGGGACGAGTTGGCCAAATTGGTTGGCTTCTGTTCGCTCGTCGTTGCGCGGACTCATCAATAACAATATCGCAATTTCGCGCCAGTTGTTCGGTTATCGGGCCTTTGCGGCTGCTTTGGCTTTTGCCGCATATCTTGTTACGTGCGGGGCGTGGGTAATTACGTGCGCAACCGATGCCGCTTGGCCGCAGGTTCGAGCGGCAAATCGGGCGGCTTCGTCACCTACATCTCTCGCGGCTTCGTGCGCATCAAATGCTGCTTGGCGAACCTGGCTAACTGTCGCCTCGCCCTTCATCCATTCGGTTAGAGTCTCAAGCGCCAACCTTGGCCGGTGATCGTCAGGCTCCACCCGTTCAAAAATCGGCAGCACGGCCAGTGCCTCTGCGTGCGCCTTTTCGGCGGCAATCAGATGGTCGGCGTCGGTGAATGACATAAATGGTCGCGGTGCGCTAGGTGGCTAGGCCGGGGAAGGCTGAGCTAACAGCCGAAATCACGGTTGAGACACCGATGGCCAGCAAGAGCAAGCCGAAAATTCGGGTGACAACCATTAGTCCCTGTTCACCGAGCAGGTGCTCGACCGGTTCGGCGGCCAGCAACAAAATGCCGGTCAAGGCTGATAACGCGAGGATGATCAGCAGATTCGAAATCTGCACTAATCCGTTTGCATTGCTGCCAAGGGCGATGACCGTGGCGATGGCTCCCGGGCCGGCCATCATCGGAATGGCAAGCGGAACGACGGCTGCGCCTGCCGGAGCCGCCTTCATTTCCTTCGGCTTCTTGCCCATGACCATGCTCCAGCCATACGCGCAGATCACGAAGGCGCCGGCGATCCGGAAAGAGTTCATGTCGATGCTCAGTGACCTGAGGATGATGTCTCCAAGGAAATAGGCAATCATCAAGGTTAGGCCGGCAACCGCCGCGGTTTTCAATGCGGTGATGCGGCGCTGGCGATTGTTCATTTCGCTGGTGAGATTCAAAAATACCGGCAGGGATGTGATTGGGCTCACGATCGCAAAAAGGGCAATCAGGGTGGTTACATCGCTGCTTAGTTTCATGTGCCTAGTTTAACTTCGCGATCCGGCGGCATGGGGTGTCGGAATCTCTTGAGAATCTCTCGGGAATGTCTGAGCCAGACGCTGGTTAACATTGGTGTGTGAGGTAACTCACTTTCGCAGCATTGCTCACCAAAGACGTTTGAGCAGTCATTCTCAAAGGTCCACAATGGCAAATCTTCTCTATAAACTTGGTCAACTTTCTGCTCGTCGCGCTTGGCTCGTGATCATCAGCTGGATACTCATTCTTGGCGCCACCGTCGGCCTCATGGCGGGCTTTGCCGGCAAACTTTCGACCACGATGTCGCTGCCAGGCACCCCATCTCAGATGGTGATCGATGACCTCCAGAAGTCCTTCCCGATCGCCACAAACGGCTCGGGTCAGGTTGTCTTGCACAAGACCAATGGCAAGGCTTTCACGGCTTCCGAAAAAACCCAGATTGCGAACCTGCTTGGAGAGGTCAAGAACGAGCCGGTTATCAGCACAGTTCAAGACCCATTCGTTACTGAGGCCGCGCTGGTCAAGAACCGAGCCGACCTAGTTTCTGGTCAGGCCAAACTTGATTCTGCACCGGCTGATTTAAAGGCGGCCCAGGTCAAGCTCGACTCTGGCAAGGCAACCCTCGCGGCTAGCCAAAAGCAGCTAACCGCCGGCAAAACCAAACTTGAGGCCGCGGCTAAAGACCTAGCCTCGAAACTCACCCAGGTTAATGGCGCAATCGCTCAGATGAAGGCGGGCGGTGCCCCGCAGGCGCAAATCGATGCGCTTCTGGGCAATCAGGCTCAGATTCTTGCCGGTCAGGCCGAAATCGCAAAGCAGAGAGATGCGCTAGTGGCTGGCCAGGCAAAGATCGATGCCGGCAATGCGGCCATCGTTGACGGTCAAAAGCAAATCGTTGATGGCCAAAAGGCACTCGTCGAAAACACCCCAAAGCTTGCCTCTGGCGCAAAGATTCTTGCGGCAATGAAGAACTTTCACACCGTCTCAACCGACGGTCAGACCGCGACTGTCTCAGTCATTTTCAACAAGCCGGCTGGCGAACTAAGCACCGAGTCAATCGCGGCGGTTGCCGGAGTCTTCGAAAAAGCCAAGATAAATAACGTGCAGATTGAGCTGAGTCAGTCGCTCACCAAGACGTTGCCATCTCTGGGTGGCCCGGCAGAGATCATTGGTCTGCTGAGCGCGGCCGTGGTTCTTTTCGTCATGCTTGGCACGCTCGTTGCTGCCGGTTTGCCGGTGCTAGGAGCGCTAATCGGTGTTGCTGTTTCGGCCACTGGTTCGCTGGCCCTGTCATCCGTGATTGAGATGAACTCGACCACCCCGATGCTTGGCGTCATGCTTGGCCTGGCCGTCGGCATCGACTATTCACTATTTATCTTGAACCGCCATCGCCGTCAGCTGAAGGCGGGCGTCGAGATGCGCGAATCCATTGGTTTGGCGAACGGCACTTCGGGCAACGCCGTTGTCTTCGCGGGCCTAACAGTGATCATTGCACTGGTCGCACTTAATGTGACCGGCGTCGGGTTCCTTGGCTTGATGGGTAGCGTTGGCGCAATCTCCATTGTGATTGCTGTTCTAGTGGCGATTACCTTCACCCCGGCGATGCTCTCGCTGGTCGGTCGAAAGGTTCTTTCTAAGAAAGAGCGCAGCCGAATTGGCAGCCCGGCAAGTGAGCACGAGGCAATCGAGCCTAAGAACGCGAGCCGCCCAGTGTTGGCAACCAAGAACCCTTGGCTTTCAATCGCGCTGGTTGCCATCATCATGGGCATCGCCGCACAGCCTCTGTCGGCACTTCGCCTGGGTCTCCCTGACGGTTCATCTGAGCCTGTTTCATCGACTCAATACAAGTCTTTCAAGCTCACTCAGGCTGCGTTCGGCGCCGGCGTCAACGGCCCAATCGTCGCCGTGGCAACCGCAGACCACCAGGTGGCCGGCCAAGAAGCCAGTGACCTGCAAGCAAATATTGCGACCGATCTAATGAAGTTGCCGAGCGTCACCAGCGCGATTCCAGCGGCGATTTCGAAAGACAAAACCAAGCTTTTGTTCCAGATCATTCCAACCGATGGCCCGGCCAGTGCGTCGACCGAGAAGCTCGTCTTCGCTGTTCGCGGCATTGCGAGCGACCTGAAGGCCACGTATGGCGTCGACCTCGGCGTCACCGGTGCTGCAGCAGCTCAGATCGACATCTCAAAGAAGTTGGCCGATGCGCTTCCGCTATACCTGGGCGCGGTTCTACTGCTCTCGATGTTGGTTCTGGTCCTGGTCTTCCGCTCCCTTCTGGTTCCTTTGATTGCCAGCGCAGGCTTCCTACTAACCGTTATGGCAACTCTCGGGTCAACCGTTGCGGTCTTCCAGTGGGGTTGGTTGGGTTCGGTCTTCGGCATCCATGACCCAGGGCCAATCATGAGCTTTGTGCCGACCCTGATCATCGGTGTTGTCTTTGGTCTAGCCATGGACTACCAGTTGTTCCTCGGTTCGGGCATGCGCGAGGCGTTTGTGCACGGCAAGTCGGCCAAGGATGCGGTGAATTTCGGCATGCACCTAAGTAGTCGAGTGGTTACCGCCGCAGCCATAATCATGATCACCGTCTTCGGAGGCTTCGCGTTCTCTGACTCGACAACCATTCGCCCAATCGGTTTCGGCCTTGCGGTCGGTGTGCTGTTCGACGCCTTCCTAGTTCGCCTGGTTTTGATTCCGGCAATCATGATGCTGATCGGCAAGGCAGCTTGGTGGGTTCCAAAGTGGCTCGACCGCATTCTTCCTGACGTCGATGTTGAAGGCGCAGCGCTAGAGCGCGAGCACCTGCACTAGCCAAGGTAAATAGTTAGCAAATGCCGTCCCCCGGGGCGGCATTTGCAATTCTCGGTGGTGGGAATCCGTTTACCCTTGTACTTGTTGACACATTGGGGAGCCATCGGCCCCGCCCAGAAAATAAGGATTCAAATGTCTAGTGAAGCAAAATGCCCATACACCGGTTCAGCTAACGAAGTTGTCGGTACCTCCGCCAACGACTGGTGGCCAACCCAGTTCAAGGTAGACGCGCTGCTTCACCAGTCACCTAAGAGCGATCCAATGGGTGGCGATTTCGACTATGCGACGGAGTTCGCGTCGCTCGACCTGGGCAAATTGAAGAGTGAAATCAACACTTTGATGACCACCTCGCAAGACTGGTGGCCGGCCGACTATGGTCACTATGGCCCACTTTTCATTCGCATGGCTTGGCACAGCGCCGGAACCTACCGAGTCTCAGACGGTCGCGGTGGTGCGGGTCAGGGCTTGCAGCGTTTTGCGCCGCTAAACAGCTGGCCAGACAACGTCAACCTAGACAAGGCGCGTCGCCTGCTTTGGCCGGTTAAGCAAAAGTATGGCAAGAAGATTTCATGGGCCGACCTAATGATTCTGGCTGGCAACTGTGCCCTCGAGTCGATGGGCCTAAAGACCTTCGGCTTCGGTGGCGGCCGCGCAGATGTCTGGGAGCCAGACAACACCTATTGGGGTTCAGAAACCGAATGGCTTGCCAACAAGCGTTATTCAGGTGAGCGCGACCTTGAGAACCCGCTTGCAGCGGTTCAGATGGGCCTCATCTATGTCAACCCAGAGGGCCCGGATGGCAACCCAGACATCCTTGCTTCTGCCGTAGACATTCGCGAGACTTTCAAGCGCATGGCCATGAACGATGAAGAAACCGTGGCTCTAATCGCCGGCGGTCACACATTTGGTAAGGCGCACGGCGCAGCAAACCCTGACGAGCACGTTGGCCCAGAGCCAGAGGCTGCGCCACTTGAGGCGATGGGTCTAGGTTGGTCAAATAACTTTGGAACCGGTGCCGGTGGTTCAACCATCAGCAGCGGTCTAGAGGGCGCTTGGACCCCAACGCCTACCGCTTGGGACAACAGCTATTTCGAAACCCTATTCGGTTACGAATGGGAGCAGACCAAGAGCCCAGCGGGAGCAACCCAGTGGGTGCCAAAGGGTGGTGCCGCCAAGGATGCCGTGCCTGACGCTCACGATGCATCTAAGAAGCACGCGCCAATCATGTTCACCACTGACCTCGCGCTGCGCTATGACCCGATTTATGAGGGCATCTCACGCAACTTCTTGAACGATGCCGATGCCTTTGCCGATGCCTTTGCGCGCGCCTGGTTCAAGTTGACCCACCGTGACATGGGCCCACGTGCCCGTTACATCGGTGCCGAGGTGCCGGCCGAGGTTCTAATCTGGCAGGATCCACTGCCTACTCTGAACCACGCACTGCCAAACGAAGCCGAATTGGCATCGATCAAGCAGCTAATTCTTGACTCGGGTCTAACCGTTGCTCAGTTGGTCACCACCGCTTGGGCTTCGGCCTCAAGTTACCGTGACTCAGATAAGCGCGGCGGTGCCAATGGTGCTCGCCTTCGCTTGGAGCCACAGCGCCACTGGGAGGCAAACACTCCGGCCGAACTGGCTAAGGTTCTGAATGCCCTTGAAGAGATTCAGGCGCGCTTCAACAGCTCAAGCTCAGCCGCTCAGATTTCACTCGCTGACCTAATCGTCTTTGCCGGTGGAGTGGCAATCGAGAAGGCTGCCGCTAACGCCGGTGTCACCGCAACCGTGCCATTCGTTGGCGGCCGCACCGACGCAGCGCAGGAGCACACGGACATCGAGTCGTTTGAGAACTTGAAGCCGATGGCCGACGCATTCCGCAACTATGCCAGCAAGGGTCACGGCCCAGTGGCCGACCGCCTCTTGGTTGACCGCGCCAGCCAATTGGCGCTAACCCCACCAGAGATGACCGTATTGATCGGTGGTCTGCGTGTTCTAGGTGCCAACACTGATGGTTCGAAGGTCGGCGTGTTTACCGATAAGGCTGAGCAGCTAACCAACGACTTCTTCGTCAATATTCTCGACCTCTCAAACACCTGGCACGCCCAGTCACCTGAGGGCACCTTGTTCGATGCTCGCGACCGCAAGACCGGCGCAGTGAAGTTCACCGGTAGCCGTGTTGACCTGGTCTTCGGTTCCAACTCAGTGCTTCGTGCGCTCGCCGAGGTTTATGCCAGCGATGACGCTCAGGGCAAGTTTGTTGCCGACTTCATCGCCGCCTGGCACAAGGTCATGATGCTCGACCGTTTCGACGTTTAAAGAAAGTTTTCACCATGTCTACATTCAAGTTCCTGGCCGCCGGCATCACCCTGGCCGCCATCGCATTCACCTCGGGTTGCGCGCAGACCCCTGCCGCCGAGCCAACCGCCGCTTCTTCGACCATCTCGATTGACGCCAAGGCTGCTGCGTTGTTGCCGGCTAACTTCAAAGAGAGTGGCTTGAACGCTGGCTCTGAGATTCCTTACGCACCGATGGAGTTTTATGACGCCAACAACAAGCCGGTTGGTTTTGAAGTTGACCTAATCAACGCGGTTGCTGCAAAACTCGGCACCACCGCAACCTTTGAAAAGCAGGCCTTCGACACCCTGATTGCTTCGCTTCAGGCTGGAAACCACGACCTAGCTGTCTCCTCGATGAGCGATACCGTCGACCGCCAGAAGGCCCTCGATTTCGTCGACTACTTTCAGGGCGGTGCAAGCCTGATCGTGGCCAAGGGTAACCCTGCCAAGGTCACCGGTTTAGATTCACTCTGTGGTCAGACAGTAACCACCGAGTCGGCTAGCTGGGAAGTAGATGTCCTTGCAGCTGCAAGCAAGGCCTGCACCGCTGCCGGTAACAAAGAGCTGAAGACCCTTGCTCTACCAAGCGATGGTGAAGCGCAGAACGCTGTTCGTGCCGGCAATGCCGTTGCTTACCTGAGTGACTCCCAGGCTGCCGCCTATGCGGCAAAAATTGCTGGCGATGGCAAGTACTTCGACCTCATCGTTGACCCAAAGAGCCCAAACGGTTACGAGAGCGGCTTGATCGGTGTTGGAATTTTGAAGGCTAACTCGGGGCTCACCGCAGCCGTCCAGGCAGCGCTTCAGTCTTTGATGGACGACGGAAACTACATGAAGCTTCTAAAGAAGTGGAATCTAGAGTCCTTCGCGGTTGCGTCTGCAACCATCAACGGCACCAAGTAACCCAAGTGTCCTCGTTTCACCTGATTGACGGTGGGCTCTCAACTGAGCTAGAGCGCCTGGGCGCCAAGATTCAGGGTGAGCTCTGGACTGGCCGTGCACTGCTTGACGACCCAGATTTGGTTCTTCAGGCACACCGAGCCTTTGCACTGGCTGGTGCCGAGGTGGTTATCTCTTCGAGTTACCAGTTGTCACGCCAGGGTTTTCTCGAGGTTGGTTTGACCGAGGCGGATGCCGACGAGGCCTTGCGCCGCAGCATCGCAGTTGCTCGTGAAGCCGTGGCCGGCACCGATGCAAAAGTTGCAGCCAGCATCGGCCCTTATGGGGCGGTTCTGCACGATGGGTCTGAATACCGGGGCGACTACACAGTTTCACAGGCTCAGCTAGAAGATTTTCATGCAACCCGTCTTGCAGTTCTGCTCGAAGAGTCACCTGATTTCTTGGCGATTGAAACCATCCCGAACCTAGTTGAGGCGCGTGCCTTGGCGCAGGTTTTGAAGGGCATCGAAACGCCAAAATGGTTTTCGTTCACAGCTGGTTCGGCCGATCTGCTTTGGTCGGGCGAGAAAATCGAAGATGCCGTCGCCGAGATTGCCGGCTTGTCGAATCTGGTGGCCGTCGGTGTTAACTGCGTGAACCCAGAGTTCGTCGCCGAAATTGCGGGTCGAATTAAGCCTCTGGTAGCTGCCCAGATCATCGCCTACCCAAACCGTGGTGGCACCTGGGATTCCGCCAATGGTGTTTGGCTCGGTAACAAGCCGCGCGAATTTGCCAGCTGGCTACCCGAATGGCAAGCGGCCGGGGTGAGCTGGGTCGGCGGTTGCTGTGGCACCAATTCCCTTGACATCACCACGCTTTCGGCCGCGCTGGCCAACTAGCGAAATAGACTCGGGTTATTCAGTCTTTTGCATCAGGAGAATCCCCTTGACACCTAGAACCTTATTTCGACGATTTGCTTTTGCCGAGGCAGTTACCTGGACACTCCTGATTGCAGGCCTGATTATCAAGGCGGTGGTCGGTGCACCACAGCTCACCCTGACTATCATCGGTGGCATTCATGGTGCCGTTTTTCTCGGCTATGCAGTGATTGCATCATTGACCGGCGTCAATCAGCGATGGGGTGCTGCCCGCACCATGCTGGCTGTGGCGCTAGCAATCGTTCCATACGCAACCATTCCGTTTGAAATTTATGTTGAGCGTTCGGGCCGCCTCAAGGGTGAATGGCGTCGCAGTCACTCGGGCGACACCCGTGATGATCACTGGTTTGACCGTCTCTATCGTTGGTTCATTATGCGCCCGGTGCTGCTGGCCATCGTGATGCTCGTTGTGGTCTCCGCAATTTTTGGCGCCCTGCTGTTGGCTGGCCCTCCCGGCGGCTGGCCGAAGCAATAATTGAATAATGCCTGACCTGAAAATTTCATACCCGGATGACCTGCCGGTCAGTCAACGCCGGGATGAAATCATGGCGGCCATCCGTGACAATCAGGTGGTTGTGATTGCGGGTGCAACTGGTTCGGGCAAGACCACTCAGTTGCCGAAGATGTGCCTCGAGCTTGGGCGAACCAGTATTGCTCACACCCAACCGAGACGAATCGCCGCTCGTGCGGTTGCTGAAAGAATCAGCGAAGAGCTGAAGGTTGAGCTCGGTGGTCTGGTGGGTTACCAGGTTCGGTTCACCGATAAGGTCAGTGCCGAAACCAAGGTCAAAGTGATGACCGACGGCATTCTGCTAAACGCCATGCAGCGTCACCGCAACCTCGAGCAATACGACACCATCATCATCGATGAGGCTCACGAGAGAAGCCTGAACATTGACTTCTTGCTCGGCTATCTTAAACAGCTTTTGCCGAAGCGCCCCGACCTAAAGGTCATCGTGACCTCGGCGACGATCGACCCAGAATCATTCAGCAAGCATTTCAACGATGCCCCGATCATTGAGGTTTCTGGCCGAACGTTCCCGATTGAAGTCCGCTATCGCCCAACCGAGCGCGAGGCTCACGACGACACCGACCCGGATGAAGAAACCACGGCCTCCGACTACATCGATGGCATCATCAAGGCGCTGAAGGAGTTAGAGAAAGAGGCCGAGGGCGACACCCTGGTTTTCCTCTCCGGTGAGTCAGAGATTCGAGATGCTCAAGACGCGATTGCAGGCAGCATCACCTCCGGGGCCTTGAACAAGAACACCGAGGTTCTGCCGCTCTATGGTCGTCTCAGTGCTGCCGAACAGCACCTGGTTTTTCAGCCAAGCAAGATCGCGGGCCTTCGTCGAAGAATCATCCTTGCAACCAACGTTGCCGAGACCAGCCTCACGATTCCAAACATCAAGTATGTGATCGACGCCGGAACGGCAAGAATCTCGCGCTATAGCCCAAAGGCTAAGGTGCAGCGTTTGCCAATCGAGGCCATTTCTCAGGCCAGTGCCAACCAGCGCGCCGGTCGAACCGGGCGAACCTCACCTGGTGTAGTGATCAGGCTCTATGGCGAAGATGACTTTGCTTCGCGCCCTGAGTTCACCGACCCTGAAATTTTGCGCACCAACCTTGCCTCGGTTATTTTGCAGGCCGCCAACTTGGGTTTGGGCGACATAACTCAGTTTCCGTTCATTCAACCGCCAGACCCGCGAGGTGTTAAAGACGGTCTCGGGTTGCTGGCCGAACTCGGTGCCGTCGAAGATGCCAAGGGCAAGGCCATCAGGTTGACGCCGATTGGTAAGAGCATCGCGCGCCTGCCGATTGAGCCGCGTTTCGCGCGCATGTTGCTTGAGGCAAAGACGCAAGACCTGGTGCGCGAGGTGCTCATCATTGTGGCCGGCTTGACCATTCAAGACCCACGCGAACGCCCCCTACTGAAACGCCCTCAGGCCGATGTGCTGCACCTTCGATTCGCCGACCCAACCAGCGATTTCCTGAGTCTGCTAAACCTCTGGAACTACATCGAAGAGCAGCAGCAAAAACTTTCATCCTCGGCCTTTAGGCGCCTGTGCAAAAGCGAGTTCTTGAATTATTTGCGCGTTCGTGAATGGCAAGACCTGATTAGGCAATTGCGTTCGGTGGCCAAGCCGCTGGGCATCGTCCCGGGCAACGCCAAGGTCGACCCGGATGGCATCCACAAGGCTTTGCTTTCTGGCCTATTGAGTCAGATCGGTCTGCGTCAGCTCAGTGAGAAAAAGGGTGCTGATCTTGCCAAGGGCAAGGGTGCGCCGAAGGCGGGCAAAGGCCCTGGTGAATACCTTGGCTCGAACGGCAAAAAGTTTGTCATCTTCCCTGGCTCCACCATGGCCAAAAAGCCAACCGCAGCAATCATGACCGCCGAGTTGGTTGAGACCAGTCGTCTATTTGCCAGGATGAATGCAGCCATAGACCCAGCCTGGGCTGAACCTCTGGCCGGAGATCTTTGCAAGCGCAGCTTTAGCGAACCTCACTGGGAGAAAGCTCAGGGTTCTGTGGTTGCCTACGAGCGAGTGATGCTTTTTGGCGTGCCGATTGTGGTCTCGCGCCGCATGCAATACTCGCGCATCGATGTCGAGCTTTGCCGTGAGCTGTTCGTGCGTCACGCCCTGGTTCAGGGGGAGTGGGATTCAAAGCAGCAGTTTGATCGCAACAATCGGTCGCTGATGAAGCAGCTTGAAGCCGAGGCCGACCGTGCGCGTAAACCTCAGCATTCGCCTGACGAAGACGATGCCTATCGCTTCTACATCTCTCGCATCCCGGCCGAGGTTTTCTCAACACGCACGTTTGAGGGTTGGTGGCGTAAGGCCAAGAACGAAACCCCAAACCTCCTGACGATGACTCGCGAGGACCTGCTCGGTGAGCAGATTGCCGTACCTGACGAGCACGAACACCCAACCGAGTGGCTGCACAACGGTCAAAATCTGAAGCTGCGTTACCGCTTTGATCCGGCGGCAACCGATGATGGCGTCTCAGTAGACGTTCCGCTGCCGCTGCTGGCAAGTCTGGATTCGGATGCCTTTGACTGGCTGGTGCCAGGGATGCGCCTTGAGCTCATCACCGAGCTAATCCGCAGCTTGCCAAAGGCGCTTCGCAAGAATGTTGTGCCGGCGGCGGACTGGGCGGCGAAAGCGTTGGCTGCACTTCCTTCCGAACCAAACGGAAACATCTTTGTGGTTCTGGCGAAGACCCTGCAGCAACTCAGTGGCACCAAAATGGCGGCCGAAGACTTTGATGTGACGAGACTGCCAAATGCACTTCGCATGACCTACCGCCCGCTAGATGCCGGTGGGCGCCCTCTGGGTTTGAGCACCGACTTGGGGGCTCTTCAGGCCAAGTTGGCTGAGACCGGCCGAGGCGCGGTGGCCAAGGTGGTCGAAAAGGTTCATTCACCGATCGAGCGCGATGGGCTGACCGAGTGGGATTTTGACAAGCTCGAGCAGAGCATCGAGAGCAAGCATGGCGGCAACATCGTGCGAGCTTTCCCAGCGCTGGTAGCTATGGCTAAGTCGAGAAAGGTTGATGGTCCCGGTGTGGCCGACATTCGCCTATTCTCGACCGAATCCGAGCAGCGCACCCATCATCGTGTTGGCGTGGTGGCTCTGGTCACCAAGTCGATTGCATCACCGGCCAAGTATGTGGAGGGCCATCTCTCGCAAACCGAAAAGTTGGCCATTGCAGGTCTGCCGTATTCGAGCTTTTCGGCCTTCATCGATGATGTTATTTTTGCTGTCGCCGATAGCGAACTACAAAAAGTTGAGTCTGATGGCTTGATTTTCACCAAACCCGAATTTGAGAAGGTTCGAGATGCTGTTTCGGCAACCATCGTCGAACGGGCCTTTGAGGTTGCCGCTTTAGTTACCAAAATTTCCGTTGCCGCCCGTGAGGCCAACAAGGCAATCTCCTCGGTAAACGGTTTCGATTTCTTGTCGGTGCTCTCGGCTGAGAAGCAGCACATCGCCGATTTATTGCAGCCCAACTTTGTCAGTGAGGCGGGCCTCGAGCGGCTGCCGCGCGTGCTGGTTTACCTTCATGCCATCAAACAGCGCATTGAGAAGATGGCCGAGAATCCGAGTCGAGATCGCGCAGCTTCACAAGAACTAGACCAGGCGCTGGGACTATATATTTTCGCAGGCGGCAAGTTTCCGCTCCAAGCCGAAGCCTCAGAGAAACTCATCGCCGCCCGCTGGTTGCTCGAGGAGTTTAGAATTAGCCTGTTCGCCCAGTCCCTGGGCACCGCGGAAACCGTATCGGTTCAGCGCATCAAGAAGGCCCTGGCCTAAGCGGGAATAAAACCGCTCAAACATAAGGTTTTAGCGGACATGCCCTCAATCAAAAAACGTCAAACTGCCACGCTTTCTTTGATTGCAGCTCTCGGACCCTTTCAGTTCGATACCTACTTGCCGGCCTTGCCAGCGCTCATGCTTTTCATGCACACCACCGACACAATGGTGCAGTTCACCATCACGGCTAGCCTGTTGGGTATGGCTGGTGGTCAGCTCTTCGTCGGTCCAATTGCCGACGCCCTCGGCCGCCGTCGCCCACTGCTAATCGCACTGTCAGTCTTCGTACTTGCCTCAATTGGTTGTTTGACCGCCACCGATGTCACTTGGATGATTGTTGCCCGATTTATTCTTGGCTTCTCTGCAGCCTCAGGTTTTGTGATCAATAACGCGTTTATTCGAGACATTGCCGCTGGGCAAAATGCTTCGCGACTTTATTCGACCCAGGCGGCAATCTCGAGCCTGGCTCCGGTGCTTGCCCCGTTAGTGGGCGGCCAGCTGCTGTTGCTTGGCGACTGGCACGTGGTCTTCATTTTCTTGGCCATCATGGGTGCCTGTGTTCTAGGCATGGCCGCTTGGTTGATGCCCGAGACCCTGCCGAAGGTCAAGCGTTCAGAATTAAGCTTCAAGGCAACGTTTGCCGCCTGGAAGTTTGTGCTTCGCGACCGTCGCTTTGTGACCTTGGCCCTGGTTGGTGGCCTGCTGTTTGGTTCGATCGCGGTGTTCATCGCTGGTGGCCCGTTTGCCCTAGAGGAGGGCTTCAACCTCAGCCCAACCGAATACACTTTCGCATTCGCTTCAATCACCATCGTGATGTTCGGCGCCAACTACCTGAACCGATTCCTGCTGAAGCGCGTGGCCAGCATCAACATGCTTCGATACGGTCTCAGCCAGGCCATCTTTGCGGCTGCCATGATGTTGACTCTGAACCTGCTTCAGATTCACACCCTGCTCTTGAGCATCATCGGTTTCGCCCTTGCCGTTTCGGTGATGGGTTTCTCGATGTCAAACATCATGGGCTTGGCCATGCAGAAGCACGGTGAACGCGCCGGTGTGGCTGCCGGCCTGATCGGTTTCTCAAACTCAATTTTCGGCGCCCTAGCGGCACCGCTCACCAGCATCTTGTTTGGCTTGGATGTCGCCGGCGTGAGCCTGTTCATCTCAATCCTGCTGCTCGCAGCGGCTGCGCTTGGCCTAATCGGCCTTCGCAAAGAGATGGCAGTGGTTCACTGAGCCCAAGCGTTGGGTAGCCTTGACGTATGAGTGATTTGAATGAAGTTGGCCAAAACGATGGTTGGCGCTGCTGGTTGTGTGATGCAGCGGTTGACCCGGATGCCTCGACGAATTCTGATCTAGGCCCAAGCATTGATAACTATGCAGCCGCCAAGGCTAAGAAGGGATCCGCAACCGGGGAGCGTCTGGCTCACCGCTCTTGCAACACCATGAAGGGCAAGATTGCGCCGGTGGTCCCTTGGTCTACCGATCTATTTGTGGTTGACCCGGCACCAATTTTTGAATCGGTGGAGCGCCTGTCGCGTAAGGGCGGCCGTGAAATCGTTGCTCGCTGCCCATCTCAGGCTGATGCCGACCAGGCTGCCGAGTGGCTGGTAGACCGCCTGTCACGTTTTGCACCTGAAACCCACTTCGAAACCGAAGTAAAGCCTGGTGGAGGGCAGTTTATGCTCTCGCTGCGTGCCTAACAGCTTTTAGTATTCGCCCTTAACGACAAAGAAAGTACCGCGAATCTCGCCGGCCAACTTTGATTTCTGTCGAGCAAACTTAAACTTTGTCGCCAACTCTTCCGGCACATCCATGCCCATTGAAAGTTTGAAACCAACCGCGCGCTTGCCGCCCGGCTCAAGGGCATAAAGCACATTGATGGCCAGGCCGCTTTCATAAAACACGTATGTCCAGCGCACGCCCTCGATTAGCATTTCGGTGGCTTCGAGTGGTTTGGAGGCGATGACAATGTCGCGCTCGAGCAGGACCTTGGCCACGTAATCGACTAGATTCTTAGCTTTCGCTGCCGGCAGAGTTGTGAAGGCGATGTCGTACTTGTTCTTGAAATAGCGTGCTTCATTGGCTCGCAGGCCGGCCAGCGCATCAACCACCGGTGAGCTTTCAAGACCCTCGGTGGACACATTTACAAAATCAATCACGCCTGACATGCCATCAGCCTACTTGAGGATTCGGCCGACTCCGAGGGCGTGCAGAAGCGGCAGGGTGGCACCAATCATCAGCCAGGTGCCTAGCTGTTCGTGACGGTCAAGAACCAGCACGCCGGCAATCAAAAGGGTAGCGAAAATCAGCGCTGATGTTGTGCGTCTGACACTCGAATCCAGCGTTCGAATTCTGCGTTCTAGTTCGGGGTTTCGAGTCACCAGTTCGCCGCGTTCGATGCGGGTGACCAGAGAATCTAGTCGGCCGGGCAGCCTCGCGAGTGTGTTGAGACTAGACAGTGCCTCCGTTCCGATTTTGCGGAGTGTGCTGCGTCCACTGCCATTCAGCAGGCTGCGAGCAAAAGGGTCAACCGCGTCCCAGATGTTGAATTCGCGATTAAGCTCGCTAGTCACGCCAGAGATTAGCGACAAGGCTCGAATCAAGAATAAGAAGTCATTTGGCAGTTTGAAGGGCAGCGTTCTGATCAGATCACTGAACTGAAGGGCGAAGTCGCGAAGTTCTCGCGGGTCGGTCTGAATCAACTCACCAACGCGAACACCGCCGAACCTGTCAAACAGTTTCGAAACCGCGTCTTCGAGAATGACCGCGTCGGCTGTAGGAAGCAAGACCCCAAGCTTTTGGCAGGCGGCCACCCAGGCGCGTGAATCTCGAGAAGCCACAGCAAATAAGAAGCTCTGCAGGTTCGAGCGCATCTCTGGGCTAACTTGCCCCATCATTCCGAAGTCGATGAAGGTCAGTTTGAAGTCAACGCCTGAATCGGTGTCGGGTCGCGAAACAAAGATGTTGCCGGGGTGTGGGTCTGCATGGAAGAACCCGGTCACGAAGAACTGTTCGAAGGTGGCTCGGGCCAATTCCGCCGCAACAGCATTCGGGTCGATTCCCGCCTCGAGCAAAGCGTCGATGTCATTGATTTTGATCGCGCTGACATCGCTAATGGTGAGCACGCGTCTCGCGCTTCGCTCCCAGATAACCTCGGGGGTGCCGATTCTCGGGTCACCGGTAAAGTCATCGGCGAATCGTTCGAGGTTGCCGGCCTCGTGCAGGTAGTCGACCTCTTCGAGGGTCGTGGTCGCAAACTCTTCCACTAGGGCCGGCGCATCGGTGCGGCGTGAAACCAGCTTTACCCGAGCTAGCCAGCCGCCAATCTTGCGCAATGCTTTGAGGTCGACATCAACAATCTCTTCAATGCCGGGCCTCAACACCTTGATGATCACGGCTTCTTGACCGAGTTCTTCGGCCAAACCCTTCGAGAGTTTGGCTCGATAGGCCTGGCCCAGTGAAGCCGCAGCGATTGGGTTTGGGTCGATTTCGGCGAACGCCACCGAAGTGGCCATGCCAAGTTCAGCTTCTATGGCCTGTTGAATCAGTTCGAATGGTTGCGGAGCAACTTCATCCTGAAGTCCAGCTAATTCTCTGGTGACGGACTCGGGGAGAACGTCGAAGCGGGATGAAAGGAACTGGCCTACTTTCACCATCAGACCACCGAGGTCAGCGGCTAGGTCGTGGAAGTTTCGTGCCAGTCGGGTTAGTCTCCGGACCCGTCCCCTGGCGCCAAGTTTAGCGAGCCCAATTTGGGGCAGAGCTAGCTCAAACCACCAAAGTTCGGCTAGCGCAAAGGATGCGAATCGAAGGATTCTTCGATATCGCGCTTTTAGCGCTGAACTTTGGCGCTCGGCCGAGAAGGAATCTAGGTTCAAGGTCTATTTTTCAGCAAGGATGATGTGCAGTTCGTGACGCGCTTTCTCGAGCACCTCTGCCGCCCGGGTCTGCTGTTCGCGCGTTCCGGTCTGGGCGATGTCTAGCAACGCCGGGCCAAGTTTAGAAGCGGACTTGAGGAACTTCGGGTCGCAGGTCATCCAGCTCAAGCTGCTCGAGTTTTTGGTCGAAGTCTGGTCTGCCTTTGGGTCATCAGTTTGATTTGCTGCCGCGGCTAGCGCTTCGAGGCCAGTTTTGGTGACGCTGTAAACCTTACGGTCGCCTTTGTTCTTTGATGATGCCGATTCAGCTTCAATCAGCTTCGCAAGTGAACTTTGAATCTGGCCTGCGGTTGGTTGCCAAGTCCCGCCACTAGCAACACTGATGGCCTTGATTATGTCGGTCACGTTCTTTGAGTCGGTTGATATTGCACTCAGAATTGCTACCTCGATCTGCTGCTCAGTTGGCTTGGCAGCAAAACCCCGGTTGCGCGCATCTGATGCTCGTTCGCGAACAAAGTTAATAAGTTCGTCGACTACCTGGCGTGGGTCAAAGCTCTTTGATTCAGTGCTCACGATTCTCAATCCTGTTATCCGAAAGTGCCTGTTATGGTCAAGCCTCGATCGGCAGTTTTTATTTCGAATCGTTGGCTAAAATCAAGAGGAAGCCTGTTTATGTTAATAATTTTTAGCTTCACTCAAATCAAATAAAACCGAAGAAAGTGAAGAAACATGAATGAGGAAAAGAAAGCTGAAAAGTTTCAAGAAATGAGCGAATGGGTCGAACTTCGTGACTCGTGGACCAGAAAGCGTTTTGACTATCAAGAACGCTGGCACGGTTGGCGATCACCGTTTGGCCTCGGCTTGGGTTTCGTCTTGCTAAGCGCGGGACTGTTCCTGCTTAGCCTGGCGTGGACCAATCTGGTCGGCTAGTTTCAAACAAAAGACCCTCGACGAAACTCGGGGGTCTTTCGCTTTAGATCGTTGCTAGCTCTCTTACCAGGTCGTTGACTCGGCGAACAATGTCGTCACGAATGATTCGGGTTTGTGCCAATTTGTCGCCGGCTTCTTCTCCAGGTTCAGGCGTCAACCAAGTCTCGATGGTTCCGCGCATTCCTTCAACTGGAGTGAGTTTTGCTTCATTGCCAAGGATGACGATTCGATCAACGCTCATGAAGACATCTTCGGAGATCTCTTTGGGATATTCACCGTCCATTGATGCTCCTAGTTCTAGAGCTGCGATTCGAGCAGGTTCATTCAAGGCGTCACCCGGGTGGGTGCCTCCGGAAAGCACATTGATTGAGTCACCAGCTTTGGCGCGCATCAAAGCGGCGGCCATCTGAGACTTGCCTGCATTGTGAACGCAGACGAATAGAACGGTGGGTTTAACTTGCGGCACTTTTGATTCCTTTGACGATGGCCGCTCCCAGGGCGGCGCCGATAATTTGAGCGACGATGAACGGAAGCACTGAGGCGGGGGAGATGCCGGCGAATGTGTCTGAAAACATGCGCCCGATGGTGACCGCAGGGTTTGCAAACGAAGTCGAAGCCGTAAAGAAGTAGGCCGAGCCAATCCAAGCGGCGACTGCAACAGCGATTAGATTGCCTTGACCGCGGTCAGTGAGCAGGCCGATGACCGCAATCAATCCGGCGGTGGCCAGGACCTCTCCCAAAAGCGTCCCCGGGCTCACTCGAGCATGAGTTGAAATCTGCAGTGTCGGGAGGTCAAACATGGCGTTGGCCAGAATTGCGCCACAGATGGCGCCGAAAACTTGTGCCACTACATAGGTGCCGGCTTCGCCGGCCGACTGCTTCTTGCTGAAAAACTGCAAAAGAGTAACGGCTGGGTTGAAGTGCGCTCCGCTTATCGGCCCCAATGCGGAAATTAGCAAGGCCAGCGCAAAAATTGTAGAGAAAGCGTTGATGATGAGTGCCACTCCGGCATCGTGCGAAAGGTTGGCTCCCATGATTCCCGAACCGACCACAACACAAACCAGTGCAGCAGTTCCGGCGAACTCGGCCACGGCCTTATTTGCGAGCTTTGCCATTGAGAGTAGCCTTCCTTACATAGGTGTCTAGATAAGTTCTACACGAGCCCAAGCGGACACCTCGATGAGTTTTCGAAATGTTCACTTCAAGCGATGAGGTTCTAAACATGAACACACTAACTTTGGCACAAACATGTTGACCTTTCAGGTCAGTGCCAGCCGCATCGATGCATCCGGCTCTGTAGTTCGGTCAAAGCAAGCAGAGTTGGTCATCGACACCGGCATCGCCGGTCGGTTGGATGCGCTCAACCCGGTGGAGCTGCTGCTCGCTGCGCTTTCGGCCTGCATGATTAAGGGAATTGAGCGCGTTGCTGGAGCTCTGGGAATTGAATACGATTCGGTTGATGTGTCACTCACCGCGCACCGACCTGATGACGAAGCGCGAATTGAAGCCATCACCTATGAACTCCGCATCGGAACTGCTGCCGGCCAGGACAAGCTGGACCTGCTGCATAAGAATCTGATGAAGTTTGGAACCATCTACAACACGGTCAAGGCCGGCACAAGCCTTACCGGAACTGTGACTGCCCGATGACAGTAATGCCGATGTTTCCCCTGGGCACCGTGTTGATGCCGGGAATGCCCTTATCTCTAAGGATTTTTGAAGAGAGGTACCTGAAGCTTCTCGGAGACCTCATCGGCGAAGAAACCCCCGAGTTTGGCGTCGTGCTGATTGAGCGTGGCCCAGAGGTCGGCGGGGGAGAGAAGCGACTCAGCATCGGGACCCTGGCTTCTGTAACCGATATCGGAACCCTGGATCAGTTCTATGGGCTTGAGTCAATCGGCACTCAACGTTTTCGGGTCAATGCCTGGTTGCCTGATGACCCTTACCCAATGGCAGACATCGACTTCATCCCTGATCTGATTTGGAATGACACCCTGATGCCGGCCAGAGTTCACCTGGAAACCAAGGCAAGAAACCTCTTGGCCTTCGCGAGCGAATTTGGTGATTTGCAATATGGCCCCGAGACCGAACTCAGCGATAACCCCATGGATGCATGTTGGCAGCTAGCCGGTGTGCTGCCGGTTGGCCCACTAGATCAATTGGATTTACTGCAATCCCAGTCGGCGGATGAGTTAATTTCGCGAACCTACGACCTCGTGACAACCCTCGAAGAGGCTCTCAAGGCAATGACTGAAGAGCTCGGAACAGAACTGGGGGAGTTCTAGCCCTGCAAACAAATTACCGCCGGCCTTCAGCCTCCCGAATGCTCGAGAGGAAGAAGAAACCGGCGGTCTCGCACTCAAGTGTCTTTGACACTCGCACGTGCTCGCGGAGAATATGGGATTCGAACCCATGAGGGCTTGCACCCAACCAACTTTCCAAGCTGGCGCCATAGGCCACTAGGCGAATTCTCCTGGAATTTGAAACTTTGTTTCTCGTGTTCGAGTTTATCGGCACTGGTGGTGGGTTCGCCCACCGCGTCGGAAGGATTGCGATAACTTCGCAATCATCAAACGCCGCGCTCGGAGCTCGCTAGGCGAATTCTCCTGGTTTGTTTCGGGTCTAAGTTTAGTCAGAAGCCGAGGAGTTCGATTTCGCACTTTGTGACGGACCCGACATCCAATTTGTTTTGTTTTCGCACTTCGAGCTTTAGCGGTAGTTCAAAAATCCCCAACTTCGAGTCTGGAAAAATGGACGTCCGCCAGACCGTCGCGCCTATCCTAGCCTCCACCTTGAGTGAGCCCCAGCCGTTGGTCAATCCATCAGAGATTTCAAAGATGTCAGCCGACAAGGTTTGCGGCAAACCCAGCAGAAAGAACTTTTGGTTTGCTGGCCAAAGTCGAACGGTGCCTTCAAACTCGACCTTCATGGAAGTTACTTAACCAGCAGCGGTTTGGTCACGCCACTTATTGCAGCCGAGATTAGGAGCAAGACGAGCGGAATGCCAAAGGCCGCATACAAGCCCAGGCTCTGACCGACCGCACCGAGGGCAGGCCCAACGGTGACGCTTGAAATGTAAACCACGCTGATAATCATGTTGATCCGCGGCGAAGCCATCTTCGGGTCGTCGCCCATCGCTGTAATGGTGAGTGGGAAGCCCGCTGACATGCCAAGGCCCCAAAGCACAAGGCCAAGATAAGGCAGGTGAATAATCTGACCGCCCATAAATACCAGGATGCCTGCGGCCGTCATCAGTGCGCAGAGCAGAATCGTCCACCGACGACCGAGACGGTCAACCACGAAACCACCCAGAAGGCGTCCGATGGTGATCACAATCCAGAAGATTCCGAATGCAAAAGCCGCCTCTGCGCCGGTGAAACCAACCTGGGTCAGCGCAATCGGAACCCAGGTTCCGGCTGAACTTTCAGCCATGATGAACGAGAAGCCGATAACGGCGATTAGCAAGCTGCGCTTTTCAAACCAAACCTTGATGGTGCGCTCGCGCTCTGCCCGTTTCTCGGCTGAGCTAACCGAACCGATTGCAGGGGTTTGGAACACCAATCCCGCAGCGATAGAAACCACTCCCACAAAGATGCCAACACCCAGGTATGTTGCTGAGATTGAAACCTTCATGGCAATCATCCAACTTGCCCAGTTAGCGCCAACCAGCATGCCTACACCGAACAAACCATGGATGGCGGTGAAGAGTGAGAACTTCGAGGCGTTGTTAACCTGGGTGCCCTCGATGTTGCCAACGAAGTCACTGATTGCCATTGGCAAACCAACCATGATGAGGCACAGTGCCGAGAGGAAAAGGTTGCCGGCATCGATTGCCAAACCTAGGCCGATGAAACCCAGTGCCGCAAGCGTATACGTGCCGGTATTCACCTTGCGGGTGCCAAACCGGCTAACTAGGACGCTTGAGAACGTGAGGCCGAGCACGCCGCCGGCGGGGTAGAGCATGCTCAGAAACCCCATCTGGGCTGTGTCTAGCTGAAGGGCTGACTGAATTTCTGGGCCGCGACTCAGGATGCTCGAGTAGATAAACGCGCGAGTAAAAAAGACCATTGAGGTTGCTGCAAACCAGAGCCAAACGCGTCGTTGTTTTGTCATGACATAAGGCTAACAAAGGCGTTGGCCTGAGCTCTGTCGGTCGTCTAAACTTGAGTTGGACTCCCCGTGCGGCGTCACCTCGGTTAACTCCCCCAGGATCGAAAGATAGCAAGGGTAGCTGGGCTCTGATGGGTGTGCGGGGAGTCTTCTAATATCGGCAAATTGTCAGTGAACGGGGATAGGCTCTAAACGTGGTTACCGCACTATACAGACGCTATCGTCCAGAATCTTTCGCCGAGCTAATCGGCCAGTCTCAGGTGACCGCTCCCTTGATGACCGCGCTTCGAAACGACCGCGTAAACCACGCTTATTTGTTCTCCGGCCCACGTGGTTGCGGCAAGACAACTTCTGCCCGCATCCTGGCCCGCTGCCTAAACTGCGCCGAGGGCCCAACCGACACCCCATGTGGCAAGTGCCCAAGCTGCATCGAGCTTTCGCGCGATGGTGGCGGCTCACTAGACGTTGTCGAAATTGACGCGGCTAGCCACAACGGTGTTGATGATGCCCGTGACCTTCGTGAACGCGCCATCTTTGCGCCGGCGCGTGACCGCTTCAAAATCTTCATTCTGGATGAGGCTCACATGGTGACCCCGCAGGGCTTCAATGCTCTGCTAAAAATCGTCGAAGAGCCACCGGCCCACGTCAAGTTCATCTTTGCCACAACCGAACCTGAAAAGGTAATCGGCACGATTCGCTCGCGCACTCACCACTATCCGTTCCGTTTGGTGCCACCTGCCCAAATGCTCGAATACATGGAAGAGCTATGCAAGAGCGAAAACGTCACAGTTGCTCCGGGTGTTCTTTCGCTCGTGGTTCGCTCGGGTGGCGGTTCGGTTCGAGACTCACTTTCTTTGCTTGATCAGTTGATTGCCGGTTCAGAAGAAGAAGCCGGCTCGGAGTACGTGGTCACCTATGACCGCGCCGCCGCACTGCTCGGCTTCACCCACACCAATCTTTTGGATGAGGTCACGGATGCATTTGCAGCCAAGAACTCGGCCGCCGTTTTCGCGAGCGTTGACAAGGTTATTCAGACCGGTCAAGACCCGCGCCGATTCGTCGAGGATCTTCTCGAGCACCTGCGCGACCTAATCATCATGATTTCGGTGGGCGAGGACGCCAAGAGCGTACTTCGCGGAATTCCTGCCGATGAACTAGACAAGATGGCAAACCAGGCTGCGCGCTTTGGCCTGGCCGAGCTGACCCATGCGGCACAAACCGTCAATCACGCACTCACCGAGATGTCTGGCGCCACTAGCCCGAAGCTTCACCTCGAACTAATGTGCGCCAAGGTTCTGGTTCCATCTAGCGACCAGACTGAAGTTGGTTCACTGGCCCGCATCGAGCGACTAGAGCGTCGAATTGGAATGGGCGGGGGAGAAGCCGCGGGCTCCTCACCGGCCACCGAAGTAATCAACACGGTGGCCCCGGCTAAGGCTCCGGTTGCACCGGCATCACCGCAGGTCAGCTCAACGGCGCAGGCACCAATCGGTTCTCTCACTGTGAACCAGGTTCGCGACTCTTGGGCCGATGTGCTCAGCAAGGTCAATAAGCAATCGAAGTCGGCCTGGATGGTTGCTTTCTCGCTAACCGTGGTTGATTTTGCCGACGAGATTCTTACCCTCAGATTCTTGAGCCAGAATGACCTTGACGCATTCAAAAATGCCTCCGGCGCCAGCGATGTTCTGCGTAAGGCGATCTTTGATGTGCTCGGTGTTCAGGTTAAGTTCAAGGCCCAAATCGAGGCGGCCATCGCGGCCCCGCCGATTGCCCCGGCAATTGCAGCACCGGTTGCTCCAACGGTCAAAACAGCGCCGATCAACATCGTGCACACCGAAGCCCCTGATGACTACGAGTCTGAATATGACGAACCAGTCGTTCAAATCGAGGCCCCGAAGGTAGACGCGCCCGAAAAGGCCGAAACGCCAAAGCCGGCTGTTGCTGAAACGGCAAAGTCTCGCAACGGAATGGTTGATGAGTCAGCGCGCTACGGCGAATCACTCCTGCGCGAAATGCTCGGTGCTGAACCAATCGCCGACAAGAACGCTGGCAAATAATGTATGAAGGCGTAGTTCAAGAACTCATCGACGAACTCGGTCGACTGCCGGGTGTCGGCCCAAAGTCGGCGCAACGCATTGCCTTTTATCTATTGCAGGCCGACGATGACCAGGCCCAAAAGCTGGCTCAGGTTCTCAACGAGGTCAAAGAGCGCGTGCGTTTCTGCGAGATTTGCGGCAACGTCACCGAAGAGACCCAGTGCAACATTTGCCGCGATGTCCGCCGCAACCGCACTGCAATCTGTGTCGTCGAAGAGTCAAAAGATGTTCAGGCAATCGAGCGCACTCGCGAGTTCCGCGGCCTTTATCACGTGCTTGGTGGGGCGATTAGCCCGATCGAAGGCATCGGCCCAGACCAGCTTCGAATCAAGGAGTTGATGTCGCGTTTGAGCGACACCGCCATCCAAGAGGTAATCATCGCGACCGACCCAAACCTCGAGGGTGAGGCCACCGCAACATACCTAACCAGAATGCTCAGCCCACTCGGAATCACCGTTTCGAGATTGGCTTCGGGCCTACCGGTTGGCGGCGATCTCGAATATGCCGATGAAGTGACACTTGGCCGAGCCTTTGAGGGTCGACGAATAGTCAAGTAGAATAAGGACTTCAAGCCGTAAAGTGCCTGAATCTTCCCTGAAATCTTAGGAGTGCAATTTTGGCCCTTATCGTGCAGAAATTTGGCGGATCATCTGTTGGAGATGCCGACAAGATTAAGCACGTTGCGCGCCGTGTGATTGAAACTCAAAAAGCCGGCAACCAGGTTGTTGTTGTTGTTTCAGCGATGGGCGATACCACCGATGAACTGCTAGACCTAGCCAACTCGGTTTCAGAAGACCCATACCAGAGCCCTCGAGAGCTCGACATGTTGTTGACCTCTGGTGAGCGCATCTCAATGTCGCTCCTGGCCATTGCCATCAATGCTCTCGGAGCAAAATCACAATCTTTCACCGGTTCACAGGCCGGCATCGTCACCGACAGTGTTCACGGTAATGCTCGCATCGCCGAGGTCACCCCGGAGCGCATCCGTGAATCAGTTGACGCCGGCAACATAGCCATCGTTGCTGGATTTCAGGGTTTCAACCGCGAAACCAAAGACATCACCACGCTTGGCCGCGGCGGCTCAGACACCACTGCGGTTGCTCTTGCAGCCGGCCTAAAGGCTGACCTTTGTGAGATCTACTCAGATGTGGATGGCGTTTATACCTCAGACCCACGCATGATCAAGGGTGCTCGCAAGCTTGAGGCAATTGACGTTGAGTCAATGCTTGAGCTCGCTGCAGCCGGCGCAAAGATTTTGCACATCCGTGCCGTTGAATTTGCTCGTCGCCACAATGTTGACCTTCGTGTTCGTTCAACTTTTAGTACCGACCCAGGAACCATCGTTTATTCAGGAAAAGCAGGAGCAGGC
>CANGGL010000019.1 GCA_947453465.1 Microbacteriaceae bacterium
CCATCTCAACCTTGGGATTTGTGGACATCCCTGGTCCCGCGGTACCTAAGTACCGAAGCTTTTACTGTTTCTTGTGGCTACTTGAGCCGTTGGAATTTGCGAATGCAAATTCACGTGCTTAAGAGGTTTACCTCTTAGGCACCAAAACCTTTGTAACGAGCGTTGAAGCGCTCTACGCGACCGGCGGTGTCCATGATGCGCTGCTTACCGGTGTAGAACGGGTGTGACGCTGAAGAGATTTCTACGTCGAATACTGGGTAGCTGTTGCCGTCTTCCCACTCAATGGTCTTGCTGCTTGACGCGGTTGAGCGAGTAAGGAACGCTACACCTGAGGCCAAGTCGCGGAAAACAACGGTCTCGTACTTTGGGTGAATGTCTGCCTTCATGGGTAACTTCCTAGTTGTTCTAACGGATTTCAATTAAAAACTTTGGGTGCTAACGAACTGGCACCAAGGGTCAAGCATAACAGAGACGCGGCGCTAGTGAAAGCACCAATCCGATTCTTTTTAGTGCTTGGCGCGAGCCCGGAATCGACCATCTGCATAGTCAACCTCGACATTGAAACCGAAGGCCTCCGAGATTTTGGTTGAAGTCAGCGTGTGACCAATCTCACCGGCCGCAAATACCTGGCCCTCGCTGAGGATTAGCGCATGAGTGAAGCCAGTTGGAATCTCTTCCAAGTGGTGAGTCACCATGACCATTGCCGGAGCGGTTGGTGCCGAGGCGTACTGGCCGATGATGCTGATGGTCTGCTCTCGGGCAGCCAGGTCTAGGCTGGCGACCGGCTCGTCCAGGAGCAGCAATTCTGGGTCTGGCATGACTGCGCGGGCAATCTGAGTGCGCTTGCGTTCGCCATCGCTCAGAGTGCCGAATGATCGATCCGCGAAGTTCTCGAGGGCCCATTCGTTCAAGACTCGGCGAGCTCGACGTTCGTCGATATCGTCATACTTCTCATTCCAACGGCCGGTCACGGCATAGCTGGCGGTCATCACGGCATCTAGAACGGTCTCCGAGTTAGGGATGTGAGATGCCAACGCACTCGATGCAAAGCCAATGCGGGTGCGCAGCTCGAAAACGTTGATTTCACCAAGACGCTGGTTCAAGATGGTGGCTTGCCCGCTCGAAGGGTGTATCTGTGCACCGGCCACGCGGAGCAGAGTGGTCTTGCCGGCACCGTTCGGGCCAACAATTACCCAGCGCTGGTCAGACTCAACTTGCCAATCGACGTTGTTGAGAATCGGGCGCTGATCGCGCACCACAGTGACATTATTTAGATCGATAACGCGGGACATGCTTTTAGCCTAGACGTTTCCGGCGATGGCTTTCTCATAGACGCGGATGGTTTGTTCGGCAATGCTGTCCCAGCTGAAGAGATCCTCAACTCGTTTACGCCCGGCGGCTCCAAATTCAGCCAATTTAGGGTGCTCGAGCATCTGATTAAGTGCCGACGCAAAGTCTGAAACAAATTTTGCTTCATCCAGCGGTTTGCCGCTGCCATCTTGTACCTGTTCGATTTCGACCAACAGGCCGGTTTCGCCGTGGGCAACCACCTCTGGAATTCCGCCGGTCGCGGTGGCCACGACCGGTGTTCCACAGGCCATCGCTTCAAGGTTCACGATGCCGAGTGGCTCATAAATCGATGGGCAGGCGAACACTGTTGCGGCCGAGAGAATAGCGATTAATTCGGCGCGATTAACGTGCTTTTCAACCCAGATTACGTTGTCGCGGTGTTTGCGAAGTTCGGTGACCAGGTCGGTCACCTCTTGCAAGATCTGCGGCGTGTCGGGTGCGCCAGCACACAGCACCAGTTGCACATCGCTTGGCAGCTCTCTGGCCGCCTTAATCAGGTATGGCAAACCCTTCTGCATCGTGATGCGGCCTACGAAAACCACACTGCGCTTGTCCGGGTCGATGCCATTGGCGCGAACCAGGTCAGGATTGTTGGCGGCCTGGAACGCCTCTAGGTCAATTCCGTTGTGAACCACAGAGACCTTGTTTGGGTCAATCTGCGGGTAGGCGCGCAAAATGTCGCGGCGCATTCCATCAGAAACCGCGATGATGCCAGTGGCACCCTCATAGGCCGTGCGCTCAACCCAAGAGGACAAACGGTAGCCGCCACCTAGTTGCTGTTCCTTCCACGGGCGCAGCGGCTCGAGGCTGTGGGCGGTGATCAGATGAGGAATTCCGTGCAGGCTGCCGGCTACTTGGCCAGCAAAATTGGCGTACCAGGTGTGTGAGTGAACCAAATCGGCACCGGCGATGTCTGAAACCATGCTCAGATCGACAGCCATGGTCTGAAGCGCACCATTAGCCCCGTCAAATTCGCTGGTGTGACGATAAGCGAATGTATCTTTTTCATCACGTTCTTCACCGAAGCATCGAACCTGAACATCAATGTGCCGACGCAAAACTCTCACTAATTCCGCGACATGTACGCCCGCTCCGCCATAAATGGCCGGTGGATATTCCTTGCTGATCAAGTCGATTCTCATGCCGCCATGTTACTCCGCCGACACATTTCGGCAATAGCATTTGAAACATGAGTGCTCTACGTGTTTTTGGAATGGTTCTCGCCGGGGGCGAGGGCAAGCGTTTGATGCCTCTGACTGCGGACCGCGCAAAGCCGGCGGTTCCGTTCGGGGGCAGCTACCGTCTCATCGACTTTGCGTTGTCGAACCTGATTAATTCAGGTCTTCGCCGCATTGTTGTGCTGACGCAATACAAGTCACACAGCCTTGACCGGCATATCTCGCAGACTTGGCGCATGTCTCCGCTTTTGGGTGCCTACGTGGCTTCTGTGCCCGCTCAGCAGCGTCTGGGTAAGCGTTGGTTCTCGGGTTCGGCTGACGCAATCCTGCAGAGCATGAACCTTCTCAGCGATGAGCGTCCAGACATCGTTGTCGTGGTCGGTGCCGACCACGTTTATCGCATGGACTTCGACCAGATGATTGAAGCGCACGTGAAATCGGGCCGAGGCGTCACCGTTGCCGCCATTCGACAGCCGATGAGCTTGGCAAATCAGTTCGGCGTCATCGAAGTGGATGACAAAGACCCGACCAAGATTGCCGAATTCAAGGAAAAGCCAGCCAACCCAAAGGGTTTACCTGACTCCCCCGATGAGGTTTTGGCTTCGATGGGTAACTACGTCTTCACCGCACAGGCTCTGATTGACGCAATCGAGCACGATGGCACCCTGGAGGGTTCATCGCACGACATGGGTGGCGACATCGTCCCTTACATGGTTAGCCGCGATGATGCCGGAGTGTATGACTTCACTTACAACGAGATTCCTGGCTCAACCGAGCGCGACCACTCATACTGGCGCGACGTGGGAACCATGGATTCTTACTACGACGCCCACATGGACTTGATTTCGGTCATGCCGGTGTTCAACCTTTATAACAGCGAATGGCCGGTTCACACCCAGCAGATCAACTTGCCTCCGGCCAAGTTTGTTCACGATGGCGAGGGTAACCAGGGTAGAACCACTGATTCAATCGTCTCGCTCGGTTCGGTGGTTTCCGGTGGAATTGTTGAACGCAGTGTGCTTTCTCCAAACGTTCGAGTTCACTCTCGTGCCTTGGTGACCGACTCAATTATTCTCGACGGGGTCCAAATCGGCCGTGATTGCACCGTGCGAAAGGCTATCCTCGACAAGAGCGTTGTTGTAGCCGATGGCGCCTCCATCGGTGTCGATAAGCAACGCGACCTTGACCGTGGCTTCTTCGTCACCGACTCCGGAATCACCGTGGTTGGAAAGGGCGTCCTGGTTACTCCGTGACCCAGTTTTTAGTTGTCTTTGATGTTGATTCAACTCTCATCGAGGATGAAGTAATTGAATTATTGGCCGAGGTCGCCGGCAAGCGCGCCGAAGTTGCCGCCGTCACCGAGCGTGCGATGGCCGGCGAGCTTGACTTTGCCGAAAGCCTGATTGAGCGTGTGAAAACGCTGGAGGGTCTTCCGGAGAGTGTTTTTGCCGATGTCCAGGCTCGAATCACAATCACCAAGGGCGCTAAGCAGCTAATCGACGCCGTGCACGCAGCCGGTGGCAAAGTCGGAGCAGTGTCGGGCGGTTTCAATCAACTGCTCACTCCCCTGGCTCAGGTGCTTAATCTCGATTTCGCCCGCGCAAATCAGCTCGAGGTCAGCGAAGGATTCCTCACCGGTAAAGTTATTGGTGCAATCATCGACCGACAGGCAAAGGCCGATGCCTTGCTCGAGTGGGCGGCGGCTACCGAGACTCCAATCGAAAATACGGTTGCCGTTGGCGATGGCGCAAACGATCTATCGATGATGGCCGCGGCCGGGCTCGGCGTTGGGTTCAACTGCAAGCCGATTGTCCGTGAGCACGCCGATTTCATTCTCGAAGGTAAAGACCTTTCAAAATTGACCGAAAAACTCGGCATCTAATTTCTGAGAATGGAAAAACCCCTCTCAATTGAGTGGGGTTTTTCCATTGAGGCAAAATTTGCCTAGTGACCCATTCCCAGGCCGCCATCCACGGGGATGACCGCGCCTGAAATGTAGCTGGCTTCATCGCTGGCCAACCAGGCGACAACCTTGGCAACTTCTTCTGGCTGAGCAAAGCGGCCGGCTGGAATCTTCTTTTTGTACTCGTCCTGCTGTGCCTCTGGCAGAGCAGCCGTCATGTCGGTGTCAATGAAGCCTGGAGCTACCACGTTGGCGGTGATGCCTCGGGCACCAAGCTCACGAGTTACCGATCGGGCCATGCCGACAAGCGCTGACTTGGCTGCCGAATAGTTAACCTGGCCGGCCGAACCCAATAGGCCCACGACCGAGCCAATCAAAATGACTCGACCGAAGCGTGCCTTGATCATTCCCTTGGTTGCTCGGCGTAGCACGCGGAACACTCCATTTAGGTTGGTGTTGATTACATCTTCAAATTCTTCATCTGTCATTCGCATCAACAGGGTGTCGCGAGTGATTCCGGCATTAGCCACCAAAATCTCGACTGCGCCCAGCTTCTCTTCGACCTCTGCGAAGGCAGCGTCTAGGGAGGCGGCGTCGGTGACGTCGGCTTGGACGCTCAAGGTGCCAGCCGGGCCTTCCCCGCTGCGCACGGTGACCGCAACGCGGTGCCCCTGACGCACAAATTCTTCGGCGATTGAACGGCCGATACCGCGGTTTCCGCCGGTGACCAATACTGTTCTTGGTGTGCTCATCAGGGTCGTCCTTCTAGGGAATACAATTTGGGCTGGAACGCTTGTTTCAAGAGCAAGTCTATAGTTTTGGGCCCTAAAGCGGCCCGAGGGACCACAACCCGGAAGGTATTTGATGAGCAAGGCTCAGAGCGTCACCTCTGTTGGGCAATCCCCCGACGATGAACGTCGCGACCGAATGAAGAAGTATCTTCTGTCGCAGATTGTTCGCGTTGCGTGCATAATTCTTGCGGTTGTCGTTCACGGTTGGATGATGTGGGTCTTCTTTGCCGGCGCAATATTCTTGCCTTATTTCGCGGTGGTGCTGGCCAACGCACAGGGTCAGGGCGCAACCAAGACCAAGCTTGCCGGTGTGGTCGCTCCGACCCTCACCATCAGCGCCGACGCCTTCAAATCAACAACCTTCACTACCGACGAAGGAACCAAGGCCAAGGCTTCGGATTCATAGATTTGCTAGGTCAAAATCCAACCATCGATAAGTGTTCCAGAGCCGGCTGTTTGTTAGCGGCCACGCACAAGCTCAACTGGCGCAACCCGAAAATTCACAGTGTGGATCGAACCAAAACTTGGCTCGCCTGCGATGCGCATCTCAGCTTTCTGGTTGAATATTTAGACACCCGCGGTTTTTTCTTAGATTCAACCGCCATTTAGAAACGAATCCACTTGAAAGACTCATGGCGTCGCTGGGGAGCCTGGCTTGCCCTGGCCATCGTGTTTTCGATCGCCTGTGGTTTCTTGTCCAACTGGCAGTTCAATCGTCGGGTCGAGGCACTCGCCAAAATGACGCAACTTGCCAAGAACTACGACGCCGTCCCTGTAGAACTGAGCAATCTTGAATACCGACCAGCAGATGAGTGGCGTCCGATAAAACTCACCGGACACTTTCTGCCGGAGAATACTCTCCTGGTTCGCAATCGTCCGCTCAACGGCAACCCTGGATATCTCGAACTCGTCCCTTTTCAGCGGACCGATGGACTAATTGTTGCCATTGAAGCCGGTTGGCTGCCAAGTGATGAAAAACTAAACCCGCCAACGATTTACCCGCAGCCATCGGGTGACCTGCAAACCATCTGGGGTCGTCAGCGTCCAAGTGAGCCGACTCTCAATCGCGATGCGCCATCCGGGCAGATTGCCACCATTAACCTGCCAACTTTTTTAAAAAAGGTGGGCATCAAAGACCGTGCCGTGACCAGCTTCTATTTGAGTCTGGGCGAATCAAACTTCGCCAAGAACGGCTTGCCGCGCCTGTTGTCTAAACCTCAACTTGATGAGGGTAGTCACCTTAGTTATGCCGTTCAATGGATTATTTTTGCCGTACTGGCATTCTCAGCGCTCGCCTGGGCGGTGCGGCAGGAGTTGAGGTTGAAGCGAATGGCCGCCGATGCCAGTTACCGACCGAAAACCCGCAAGCGAGTTGGCGACGAAGATAAGGCCGCCGAGGACTCTCTCTAGTTCTTTGCCCTAGCTGAGCGAGATTAGGTCGGCGTAGCCGTCGTTCCAGTGGTCTTCATCGCCGTCTGGCAAAATCAAGACTCTTTCTGGGTTCAGCGCAAGCACCGCACCAACGTCGTGAGAAACCAAAACCACAGCACCGGTGAAGGTGCTCAGTGCGCGCAGAATCTCTTCACGGCTGGCCGGGTCAAGGTTGTTAGTCGGCTCATCGAGCAACAGGACGTTGGCCGAAGAAACCACCAGCGATGCCAGGGCCAAACGAGTCTTCTCGCCACCGCTTAGCACGCCGGCCGGCTTGTTAACGTCGTCGCCGGTGAATAGGAATGAACCTAGAACCTTGCGGGCATCGGTGTCGGCCAGCTGCGGTGCTGCTCGCTGCATGTTTTCGAGAACCGACTTTGAAACGTCGAGAGTCTCGTGCTCCTGAGCAAAATAGCCAACCTTGAGACCGTGACCAGGCACAACTTTGCCGGTGTCCGGGGTGTCCAAGCCAGCCAACATGCGCAACATCGTGGTCTTACCGGCACCGTTCATACCGATGATGACCACCTTTGAGCCCTTGTCGATGGCAAGGTCAACGGCGGTGAAAATTTCAAGTGAACCATAGCTCTTGCTCAGGTTCTCGGCCATTAGCGGAGTGCGGCCACAGGGAGCTGGGTCTGGGAACTTGATTTTGGCGACGCGGTCGACTTCACGAACATCATCAAGGCCACTCAGCAAGCTCTCGGCGCGGCGAACCATCTGCTTCGCGGCAACGGCCTTCGAGGCCTTCGCACCAAACTTAGCCGCCTGAATCTGCAGCGTGGTGGCCTTCTTTTCAGCGATGGCGCGGTCGCGCTTGCGACGCTCTTCATCGGTTTCGCGAGCTTTCTGGTATTGACGCCATCCCATGTTGTAGATGTCGATAACGCAGCGCATGGCATCCAGGTAGAACACCCGGTTTACGGTCTCTTCGACCAGCTCAACATCGTGGCTGATCACAATCAATCCGCCCTGGTAGCCCTTAAGGAATTCGCGGAGCCAGACCACAGAGTCTGCGTCCAAGTGGTTAGTTGGCTCATCCAGAATCATGGTTTCGGCGTCTGAGAACAAGATTCTCGCCAGCTCGATTCGGCGGCGCTGACCACCTGAAAGGGTCTTCAAAGGCTGGTCAAGGATGTGGTCCTTGAGGTTCAGGTTGCTGGCGATGGTTGCAGCCTCTGCTTCGGCGGCATAACCACCGGCAGACTGAAAGCGCTCCTCGAGTTCCGAGTACCGGTTCATCGCATTGTTGTAGACCGCTTCGTCGACACTACCCATGTCTTCAGTGCACTTAACCATTTCGGCTGCGATGTCACCAAGGCCACGTGCGTTGAGAATTCGAGTGCGGGCCAGTTCTTCTGGGTCGCCTGAGCGAGGGTCCTGTGGGAGGTAACCAATTTCTCCACCGCGGTCAACGAAACCCTTTGATGGCTGGCCATCCCCCGCGAGAATCTTGGTGAGTGTGGTCTTACCGGCACCGTTACGGCCGACTAGACCGACTTTGTCGCCCTTGTCAACGCGAAAGTTCACTTCAGACATCAGCACGCGTGCACCAATGCGGATCTCTAGATCGCGCACGCTAATCATGAATGTCTCCGTAAAGATTGTTTTGGTCGAAGGCCGACCGGCAAAAACTCAAGTCTACCTTCGTAGCCTGACAAGGTGCTCTAAGTAGGAGAAAAACCTAAATTGAGAATCCGATGGCGCGCATCTGCTCGCGGCCATCCTCGGTGATTTTTTCCTGGCCCCATGGTGGCATCCAGACCCAGTTGATCCTGAAGGCGTCAACGACACCGTCCAGAGCCTCTCCGGTCTGCTCCTCCAACACATCGGTCAGTGGGCAACCGGCAGAGGTCAGAGTCATGTTGATCAGTAGGCTGCCGTCTTCGGCCTTGTTCAGGCCGTAGATCAAACCAAGGTCGACAATGTTTACGCCGATCTCCGGGTCAATTACCTCTTTGAGCGCCTCGATGACTTCGTCATACTTGGCCGGCTCTAGTTCAAGTTCTGACAAGGACTATGCCTTCACGTAACGGTCGTAGCCCTCGGCCTCTAGGCGGTCGGCTAGCTCTGGTCCACCCTGCTCAGCAATCTTGCCGGCCACGAAAACGTGAACGAAGTCTGGCTTGATGTACTTCAAAATGCGGGTGTAGTGAGTGATCAGCAGCAGACCAAAGTCATTTGCTTCCTTGGCGCGGTTGACACCCTCAGAGACGATCTTCAGCGCGTCAACGTCCAAACCTGAGTCAGTTTCATCCAGAACGGCAAACTTTGGCTTGAGCAGCTCTAGCTGCAGAATCTCGTGACGCTTCTTTTCTCCACCGGAGAAACCCTCGTTCACGTTGCGCTCGGTGAAGGTGTTGTCCATCTTCAGCGCGTCCATTGCGCCGCGAACATCCTTGATCCAGGTGCGAAGCGCAGGGGCTTCACCCGAAATTGCGGTCTTGGCGGTGCGTAAGAAGTTTGAAACCGAGACACCAGGAATTTCAACCGGGTACTGCATGGCTAGGAACAGTCCGGCGCGAGCGCGCTCGTCAACCGACATGTCCAATACGTCTTCACCATCGAGCAAGATTTCACCCTCGGTAACGGTGTACTTTGGGTGACCCGCGATTGTGTAGGCGAGGGTTGACTTACCTGAACCGTTTGGGCCCATGATTGCGTGGGATTCACCGCTGTGGATGGTCAAATCGACACCCTTGAGGATCTCTTTTGTGCCCTGTTCGGTCTCTACGGTTACGTGCAGGTTCTTGATTTGAAGAATGGCCATGATTTGCTCTTTTTCTTTACTTGAAGTCTTGGATTAGTCGGCGTCGATTTCGAGGAAGATGTCACCGTTGTCGATGATTACCTCGTATTTTGCGACTGGTTCATAGGCTGGCAGGGTTAGCGCTTCACCGGTCTCGAGTGAGAACTTGGCACCGTGTGCCCAGCACTCGATGGTCTCGTTGTCCACGAAACCTTCACTCAAAGAAATTTCCCCGTGAGAACACTTGTCATTAAGCGCATAGACCTGATCTGCCTTGGTGCGGACAATGGCAATTGCCTCCTCGCCAATCTTGACGCGGATTGCCTTGCCCTTTTTGATGTCTTCTACTGCACAAATGCGGACTGCCATTATGAGCCGCTCCTTTCGAGTTCTGCCTCGATTGACGCCGAAAGACGGCTCTCAATTTCTTCGTTACCGATTTTCTGAATGATTTCGTTTAGGAATCCGCGCACCACTAGGCGGCGGGCCTCGCGCTCGTTGATTCCGCGAGCCTGTAAGTAGAACAGCTGCTCGTCATCGAAACGGCCGCTGGCACTTGCGTGGCCTGCCCCTTCGATTTTTCCAGTCTCAATTTCAAGGTTTGGCACAGAGTCGGCACGTGCGCCCTCGGTCAGCAATAGGTTGCGGTTGAGCTCGTAGGTATCGGTGCCTTCGGCTGCCATGCGGATTAGAACGTCGCCAACCCAAACGGTGTGTGCCTTCTCCCCCTGCAACGCGCCCTTGTAGGTAACGCGTGACTTGCAGTTTGGTACGGCGTGGTCGACGTACAGGCGATTCTCGAGGAACTGACCGGCATCGGCAAAGTACATACCTAGTAGCTCGACATCGCCACCAGGCTGAGTGAACTCGGCAGAGGTTGAAACGCGCACGGTCTTGCCGCCGAGGCTAACCACCAGGTGGCGAAGCTTCGAGTTTCGGCCCAGCTTTGCAAATTGAGCAGAGTTGTGAACACTGGCAGTGTCCCAGTCTTGAATTGAAATAACGGTGATGTCCGCTTCATCGCCAACGATGATTTCGACATTTTCACCGAGAACGGCAGCACCTTTGTGGTCAAGGATGACGGTGCCGCGGGCAAAAGGCTTTGCTTCGATGATCATGTGAAGAGCACTAGGTGAGTCGCTGTCGGAGTTGATTCCGATCTGAACCTCGCACTCGGCGGTGGCATCGCCAGGAATGGTGACCAGGTAGGCCTGCTCTGCCGAACCCCAGGCGGCCGCGCTTGGGCGATCCTCTGGCAGGCCGGCGCCACCGAATGATGGGTGGTCTGAACCGACCCAGGCGGTGGTTACGCCCTCCGGGTGCTTGATCGAGATGTCGCCCATGTACTCATCGAGTGAGTCGGCATCTAAACCGGCCAACTGCTCACTGGTGACATAGCGATACTGCTCTTCGCGTCGGCTAATTGGCGCAAAATCTGCGACATTGGCCGAACGGAGGCGCTCGCTGCGGGTTTGAACCGGAACTCCCGCGCCATGACTGTGTTCTGCCATTCCGTGCTGAACCGGAATGGTTGCGTTTGAGGTTGTCACTAGCCGACAGCCCCTTCCATCTGCATTTCGATGAGCTTGTTTAGCTCTAGGGCGTATTCCATTGGCAATTCCTTGGCGATTGGTTCGATAAAGCCGCGAACAATCATCGCCATCGCTTCATCCTCTGGCATTCCGCGTGACTGTAAGTAGAACAACTGCTCTTCGCTGACGCGTGAAACTGTGGCTTCGTGGCCCATTGAGACGTCGTCTTCACGAACGTCCACGTAAGGATAGGTGTCTGACCGCGAGATGGTGTCAACCAAAAGCGCATCGCAGCGCACGGTGTTTGCCGAGTGGTGGGCACCTGGCATGACTCGGATCTCGCCTCGGTATGAGGTTCGACCGCCACCTCGGGCGATTGACTTAGAAATGATCGAAGAGCTGGTGTGAGGCGCAAGGTGAATCATCTTCGCGCCGGCATCCTGGTGCTGACCCTCGCCAGCGAAGGCAACCGAAAGGGTTTCACCGCGCGCGTACTCACCGGCAAGGATTACCGCCGGGTACTTCATGGTGACCTTTGAGCCGATGTTGCCGTCAATCCACTCCATGGTCGCGCCCTCGTGGCAGATTGCACGCTTGGTGACCAGGTTGTAGACGTTGTTTGACCAGTTCTGGATGGTCGTGTATCGAACACGAGCACCCTTCTTGATGATGATTTCGACAACGGCAGAGTGCAGTGAGTCCGAGTTGTAAATCGGCGCGGTGCAGCCCTCGATGTAGTGAACGTATGAATCCTCATCGGCGATGATCAGGGTGCGTTCAAACTGGCCCATGTTCTCGGTGTTGATGCGGAAGTAGGCCTGTAGTGGAATCTCGACGTGAACACCCTTAGGTACGTAGACGAACGAACCTCCGGACCAAACAGCGGTGTTTAGTGCCGCAAATTTGTTGTCACCGGCAGGAATGACAGTACCGAAGTACTCCTTGAAGATCTCTGGGTGCTCCTTGAGAGCTGTGTCGGTGTCCAAAAAGATGACGCCCTGCGCCTCTAGGTCTTCGCGAATCTGGTGGTAAACCACTTCAGACTCATACTGGGCGGCAACGCCGGCGACCAAACGGCTGCGCTCGGCTTCTGGGATGCCCAGGCGCTCATAGGTGTTCTTGATGTCGTCTGGAAGGTCTTCCCAGCTGGTGGCCTGCTTCTCGGTAGAGCGCACGAAGTACTTGATGTTGTCGAAGTCGATTCCAGATAGGTCTGCACCCCAGCTAGGCATTGGCTTTTTGAGGAAGTATTCGTATCCGCGACGGCGACGCTCCAGCATCCACTCAGGTTCGCTCTTTTTGTCCGAGATGTCTTTGATGACCTCGTCGTTAACGCCACGACGCGCATTGGTGCCTGCTGCGTCTGAGTCTGACCAACCAAATTCATAGACGCCGAGGCTGTCTAGTTCTGGTCGTTCGATGATGATGTCGGACAAGCCGGCCTCCTCTATATTTTCGGACTCGAGTGATTATCTCGATCCGTGAAGTACTAAGTTTCAACTGAACCACAGCGAGGTTCATTCCCCCCATGGCGCTAGCCAAGTTTGGAATGTTTGCTGTGTCAAACTAGAAGTGTCTGAACCGGCGACAGTGCCGAAATAAGTGTTGAAACTAGGCATAAGTTTACGTTGCTGACGGTTGAAATGTAAGACCCAAACGCCTCGAAAGGTAATGATTCGATTGTTTAAGAGCCTCATCTCCAGATTGCTCGACACGCCGGTATTTTCTTCGGCTCGAATCCCGATGTATGTTTGGGCCTCACTGGTGAGTCAGATCCTAATTGTGGTCACCGGAGGCGTCGTTCGATTGACCGGCTCCGGGCTCGGTTGCCCAACCTGGCCTAAGTGCACCGATGCCTCCTTGATCACTACTCCAGAGATGGGCATCCACGGCATCATCGAATTTGTTAACCGTTTGCTGACCTTTGTTTTGGCGGTAGTTGCGGTGCTTACCTTTGTGGCAATCGTTCGCCTAGGCAAGCAATTGCGCAGAGGCCTGTTTGCGCCGGCTTTGATTCTCGGTCTTGGCATCCCGGCACAGGCGATTCTGGGTGGCTTCACGGTTTGGACCAAGCTGAACCCTTGGTTTGTTGGCGCCCACTTTGTTTTGAGCGGCTACATGATTGCCATGGCATCCGTGTTGGTTTGGCGCACACTAGCGACCAAGCATGTTCCGGTCTCGCCTGCAATTTGGGCGCTAGCTAACGGGATAGCTGCCACCGGCGCCATCGCCGTTCTGATTGGCGTCTTGGTAACCGGTGCCGGCCCGCACTCCGGTGACGCGGATAGTGTCCGTAATGGCCTGGACCTAGAAATATGGCAGCACTTCCACAGCTACCCGGCTTACCTCTTGCTTACTTTGGCTCTGATTCAGTTCGGCATGTTGGTCCGTCGCGATCGCAAGGGCGGAGCGTGGTCGCTGCAATCTAAGGTTCTACTTGGTCTAGTCGCCACGACGGTAGCTCAGGCAATCCTCGGCGTGGTTCAGGCTCGCCTCGGTGTGCCACCGCTATTGGTTGGTCTGCATATGCTTGGCGCCTCGGTGTTGTGCTCATTGCTCACATTCCAGTGGCTGGTCGTTCGTGGCAAGCCTGCTGTTGGGCTAGCCAAACATGGCTAGAGTCTTTTGGTTTCGCCGAGACCTTCGACTCAATGACAACATCGCGCTGAATGCAGCCATCAACGGCAGTGCCTCCGATGGCGATGCGCGGGTAGCGGCTTTATACGCACTTGACCTAGATGACTTTCATGCGCTGAGCGGCATTCGTCAGCATTCACTCAATGCCTCCCTAGAAGCACTGGGGGCATCGATGGGGTCAATGCTGACCATCAGGCACGCATCAAAGGTGTCCAACGTCTCAATGTCGGAGGTAATCGTAAACCTCGCGCTCGCCGCGGGTGCCAAAACTGTGCACGCCACCAGGGCATTTGATCCGGCTGGTGTCCAGGAGCAGAACTCGGTCGGTTTGGCCCTTAAGGAACAGGGAATCTTCCTAGAACTCAGCGGAAGCTACTACGCCGTAGACCCCGGGTCAGTCACCAAGCCGGATGGCACGGCCTATAAGGTTTACACCCCATTTTTCAAGCGCTGGTTCGAGCTCGGCTGGGACAAGCCTCAGGCGCTCGCCGAAGTGGGGCACCGTTGGTTCATCGCCGAACCTTGCCAGGGGCGACCTACACCTTCAAAGGAAAGCCCGTTTGAGATCAGAGCCGGAGAGGCATTTGCCCTGCGCACCTGGGAAAGATTTAAGGAGCGGGCGCTATTTGATTACGACGAGCTCCGCAATCGAGCCGACCTGAGCGGAACCTCACATCTGAGCCATGCACTTGCTTTTGGCGAGATTCATCCCCGCACGCTGTTGGTCGAACTAGCCGACTCCCCCGGCCACAACGTCTATCGCAAGGAAATCGCTTGGCGAGAGTTTTACGCCGACGTTCTGTGGCGTAACCCGACCACCACGACTGAATACTACGAACCTCGATTCGAAGCCATGAGGTACGACGAAGGTGCCCTAGCGGAAGAGCGTTTTGCGGCCTGGAAGGCTGGTAAAACCGGTTATCCGATGGTCGACGCCGGCATGAGGCAGCTGTTGGCTACCGGTTGGATGCACAATCGCGTTCGAATGATCGTGGCTTCTTTCTTGATCAAAGACCTGCACCTCGAGTGGCAGCGCGGCGCTGCTTGGTTTGAAGAGTGCCTAACCGATTTTGACCCAGCCTCAAACGCACACGGCTGGCAGTGGACCGCTGGTTGCGGCACAGATGCCTCGCCTTATTACCGAGTTTTCAATCCGATTCTGCAGGGCTATAAGTTTGATCCGCGCGGCAACTACGTTCGCAAATACGTTCCCGAGCTGGCACACATCTTGGATGATGGCATTCACGAGCCCTGGAATCGCATCGATGGCCTGATTCACGGCTATCCGGCGCCAATCGTCAATCACTCTGTGGAGCGCGATGAGGCTCTAGCGAGACTTGCCGAAATTAAGGTTGCTAAGGCTTAGAACGGCAACAGTGGGTCGATGGCGATAACCACGAAAAGCAAGGTCAGGTATGAGTTGGCCATGTGGAATAAGCGCATTGGGTTCTTCACTTCTCCGGCAAGACCCTGACGGTAGAGGCGGTACGCTTCGACCACGAACCAGGCTCCAGCAACAACCGAAACCACTGTGTAGGTCCAGCCCATGTGCGCAACCGGGATCAAAAGCAGGCTAGAGGCAACGAGTGCCCACGCATACAAAATGATCTGGATGGCAACGGTGGTTGCGTTTCGAACCACCGGAAGCATTGGCACGCCGGCATTGGCGTAGTCCTCTTTGTAGCGCATCGATAGTGGCCAGTAGTGCGGCGGGGTCCACAGGAAAATAATCAGGAACAGGATCCACGCGGCCGGGTCAACGCGTCCGGTAACTGCAGCCCAGCCAATCGCAACCGGCATGGCGCCAGCGGCTCCGCCCCAAACGATGTTCTGTGGAGTTCGTCGCTTCAAAAGGAGCGTGTAGACAAAGACGTAGAAAAGAATCGCGGCAAGTGATAGTGATGCCGCGAGCCAGTTGGTGAAAATTCCCAGCCAAAGAATCGATGCCACTCCAATTACCCAAGAGAAAATCAGCGCTTCACGCTTGGTCAAGTCTCCGGTTACCAGCGGACGCCCCTTGGTTCTACCCATGATCTTGTCGATGTCAGCATCGATGTAGCAGTTGAAGGCATTTGCAGAGCCCGCGCTCAGCGCGCCACCGATGAGAGTGGCCAACACCAGCCAGAGGCTAGGAATCCCTTGTTGGGCGAGAATCATGGTCGGCACCGTGGTAATCAAAAGAAGCTCAATCACGCGTGGTTTCGTGAGAGCGATGTATGCCTTGACCTTGTTCATTTCGCTTAAGTCTAAATCACTGCCGTAGTGGTCTATTCCGAGCAAGGTAAATGTGCTCTGTCAAACCGGCGTTGGGCTTCGGGAATAAAGGTTTGTCTAGGTGGGCTTTACTGAATGACTCACCAGACGGTTCAAGGCGGTAAAACGCCTCGCGGGTATAGACTTTTCCTAGTTGAAACCTCCCGAGTAGTTGCTGGGTTTCACTTTGTAAAACTGGCGACGGCGCCAAATCTAATAGACATAGCCAAATGGCTAACTAATTCGAAGGAGCTGTTTTGTCAGCATTCCAGTGGACCGACCTTGATTCAAAGGCAGTAGACACCGCCCGTGTTCTAGCGGCAGATGCAGTAGAGAAGGTTGGCAACGGCCACCCTGGAACCGCAATCAGCCTGGCACCAGTTGCTTACCTACTTTTCAACAAGGTGATGCGTCACGACCCAAGCGATGACCGCTGGCTCGGACGCGACCGTTTCATTCTTTCGGTCGGTCACTCATCTCTCACCATTTATAACCAGTTGTTCCTGCACGGTTACGGCCTCGAACTCGATGACCTCAAGGCACTCCGCACCTGGGGTTCAGCCACCCCTGGCCACCCAGAGTATGGCCACACCAAGGGTGTTGAAATCACCACCGGCCCACTGGGTCAGGGTCTTGCCTCGGCAACCGGCTTTGCGTACGCATCACGCTTCGAGCGCGGTCTGTACGACCCTGCCGCTCCGGCTGGCACCAGTCCGTTTGACCACTTCGTCTATGTAATCGCGGGCGATGGCGACATGCAAGAAGGTGTGACCGCTGAGGCTGCATCACTTGCTGGTCATCAGAAGCTTGGCAACCTAGTTGTGATCTACGACTCGAACCAGATTTCGATCGAAGACGACACCAACATCGCGTTTACCGAGAACCTCTCGGCTCGCTACGAGTCATACGGTTGGCACACCCAGACCGTCGACTGGAAGAAGACCGGCGACTACGTAGAGGACATCGCCGAGCTTTACAACGCCATCGAAAAAGCTAAGTCGGTTACCGACAAGCCATCGCTAATCACCCTGCGCACCATCATCGGTTGGCCTTCACCTAAGAAGCAGAACTCTGGCAAGATTCACGGTTCGGCCCTAGGTGCAGAAGAGCTTGCCGGCCTAAAAACCGTTCTTGGTTTTGACCCTGAGCAGACCTTCGAGGTTGCCCCAGAGGTTTTGGCTCACACCCGCGACACCACCCGTTTCAAGCGCGAGCGTTCGGTTTGGGAAGCCTCATTCGATGCCTGGGCATCGGAGAACTCAGACAAGAAGGCGCTTCTCGAGCGCGTGGTTTCTGGTGAGACTCCTGCCGGTCTCGAGGCCGCTCTTCCAGTCTTCGAAAACGGTAGCTCAGTTTCTACCCGTGTTGCATCAGGCAAGGTAATCAACGCAATCGCCGCGGTTATGCCAGAGCTCTGGGGTGGTTCCGCTGACCTAGCCGACTCAAACATGACCACCATTGCTGGCGCTAAGTCATTCGTCCCAGCCGAGTGGTCAACTCATGAGTGGACCGGTGACCAGTTCGGTCGCGTCTTGCACTTCGGTATCCGTGAGCACGCAATGGGTGCCATCCTGAACGGCATCGTGCTGCACGGCAACACTCGTGCGTTCGGTGGAACCTTCTTGATTTTCAGCGACTACATGCGACCAGCGGTTCGACTCGCTGCCTTGATGGGCATCCCTTCGATCTTCGTCTGGACTCACGACTCGGTGGCTCTGGGTGAAGATGGCCCGACTCACCAGCCAATTGAGCAGCTGGCAACTCTTCGCGCGATTCCAAACCTCGACATGGTTCGTCCAGCCGATGGTAATGAAACCGCCTACGCATGGAAGACCGTTCTTGAGCGCCGCCAGGGCCCAGCCGGTCTTGCGCTAAGCCGTCAGAACCTACCGGTATACGAGCGCGGTTCGGCTGACTCAACCGGAGTTGTTTATGCTGGCGCCGAGAACACCGCAAAGGGCGCGTACACGCTGCTTGAGGCTGCCAACGGCAAGCCAGAAGTGATTCTGATCGCTACCGGTTCAGAGGTCGAAATCGCCGTAAACGCCCGCCTACAGCTTGAGGCTGCCGGCATCGCGACTCGCGTGGTTTCAGCACCTTGCCTCGAGTGGTTCGACGAGCAGCCAGATTCATACCGTGAGCAGGTTCTTCCTGCCGCGATCAAGGCCAAGGTCTCGGTTGAAGCCGGCCTAAGCCTCGGTTGGAGCAAGTATGTTGGCCCATTCGGTAAGTCTGTTTCTATCGAGCACTTTGGTGCCTCGGCAGATGCCAAGACTCTTTACCGCGAGTTCGGCATGACCGCAGAGGCTGTTGTTGCAGCCGCACGCGAGTCAATCGCTGGCTAATCCCCCAGACCATTCACCCAGAACTTTTCACAACAACTTATTACGGAGAACAAAATGTCAAATAGCCCACTAGCCCAGCTAGCCGCAAACGGCGTCAGCATCTGGCTCGACGACCTATCTCGCTCACGCATCGTCTCGGGTGGCCTTCGCGACCTAATCACCAACCGTTCGGTTTCGGGTGTGACTACTAACCCAACCATCTTCGCCGGCGCACTTGCCAAGGGTGAGGGTTACCAGGCTCAGGTTGCCGAGTTGGCAGCCGCTGGCGTAACCGCTGAGCAGGCAATTTTTGAAATCACCACCAAGGATGTTGCAGACGCCTGCGACATCTTCGCCGGTGTCTACGCTTCAACCGATGGCTTCGATGGTCGAGTCTCAATCGAAGTTGAGCCTGGTCTTGCTAACGATGCTGCAGGAACCATCAAGCAGGCGAAGGAGCTCTTCGCCAAGGTAAACCGCGAGAACGTCATGATCAAGATTCCGGCAACCAAGCCAGGCCTTGAGGCAATCACCGCCGTAATCGCCGAGGGCATCAGCGTCAACGTGACCTTGATCTTCTCTCTTGAGCGCTACCGTGCAGTTATCGCTGCCTACATCGCAGGTGTTAAGCAGGCCAAGGCTGCAGGTCACGACATCTCAAAGATTCACTCGGTTGCTTCATTCTTCGTTTCTCGCGTAGACACCGAAGTTGACAACCGTTTGGTTGCTGCTGGTCACGCAGAGCTAAAGAGCCAGGCAGCTCTTGCCAACGCTCGTCTGGCCTACGAAGTCTTCGAGCAGTCATTCGCAACCGCCGAGTGGTCAGAGCTTGCTGCGGCCGGCGCCAAGGTTCAGCGTCCACTGATGGCCTCAACCGGCGTCAAGGACCCAAACCTCCTAGACACCCTTTACGTCACCGAGCTGGTTGCTCCTCAGCTGGTAAACACCATGCCTGAGAAGACCATGGAAGCCGTTTACGACCACGGAATCATTCCAGCCGCATCAATCACCAACAACTATGAAGGTGCCCGCGAAGTTCTAGCCAAGGTTGCCGCCGCTGGTGTCTCACTTGACGACGCAACCGAATTGCTTGAGAAGGAAGGCGTTGACAAGTTCATCGTTTCTTGGAACGAGCTCGTTGCGACCGTTGAGACCGCACTAGAGGCTGCAAAGTAATGACACTGAAGGTAGTTGCCTCTGGAACCGCATCAGCTGCGGTTTCGGAGTTTGTTCCGGTTCTGGTTGCAGACAAGGTTGCCAGCCGAATTGCCGCCAAGGACTTCACTCTTTGGGGAAAAGACGCCGAAGCTGAGTCGTCAATCCGTTTGGGTTGGGTCAACTCAGCTGATGACTCTGCTGCGCTAGTCGACTCAATCATCGCTTTGCGCGACGAGTTTGCAGCCAAGGGTGTCACCCGATTCGTGTTGTGCGGCATGGGAGGTTCATCTTTGGCTCCCGAGGTCATCACCCGCACTGCAGGTGTTGAGCTGGTTGTTCTTGACTCGACCGACGCCGACCAGGTCGGAAACGCCCTTGCCGGAGACCTTGCCAAGACCGCCATCGTGGTTTCGTCAAAGTCCGGTTCGACCGTTGAGACCGACTCTCAGAAGCGCATTTTCGAGAAGGCGTTCACCGATGCCGGCATCGATAAAACCGACCGCGTGGTCATCGTGACCGATCCTGGTTCACCGATGGAAGCAGCTGCAAAGGCCGACGGTTACCGCGTCTTCAACGCAGACCCAAATGTTGGTGGTCGCTACAGCGCACTGACCGCCTTTGGCGTTGTACCTTCTGGTCTAGCCGGTGTTGACATTGCTGCCCTACTTGCCGAGGCGCGTGCCGTTGCTCCTCTCCTTGCTTCTGACGACGCGGAGAACCCTGCTCTCATCCTTGGTGCTGCACTGGCCAAGACCTATGGCGAGTATGGCTACCGCGACAAGGTCGGCATCGTTACCGATGGCACCCCAATCGTTGGCTTCGGTGACTGGGCCGAGCAGCTCATCGCCGAATCAACTGGCAAGATCGGCAAGGGTATTTTGCCGGTTGTTCTTGACCCTCAGTCTCAGGAGCTTCACTCAGGCCTAGCCGACTTGCTTGCCGTGCGAGTAGTTGCCGATGCAACCACCGCGGGTGGCGACGAGGTTGCGGTTTCAGGGCCTTTGGGCGCTCAGTTCTTGCTCTGGGAGTATGCCACCGTAATCGCCAGCCGTTTGATCGGAATCAACCCGTTCGACCAGCCTGATGTTGAATCTGCAAAGATTGCCGCTCGCGGCATGCTCGAGCAGCGCGACGAAGTCATTCCGGCCGAATTCACCGCAGCCGGAATCGAAGTCCGTTCCACCTCACTTGAGCTCGGTTCCGCCTCGACTGTTGCCGAGGCAATCAAGCTCTTGCTTGCTCAAGTTTCAGACGACGATGGTTACCTATCGGTTCAGGCTTACCTGGACCGCACCTCGGTGCCTGAGGCTGCCGAACTTCGCGACCTATTCGCCAAGGCAACTCGCCGTCCAGTCACCTTTGGTTGGGCACCTCGCTTCCTTCACTCAACTGGTCAATATCACAAGGGTGGCCCTCGTCAGGGCGTTTACCTGCAGATCGTCGCCCAGGCAAAGCACGACATCCAGGTTCCTGGCCGCGACTTCAGCTTCGGAGAGCTAATCGCTTCTCAGGCAGCCGGAGATGCCAAGGTGCTTGGGGCTCTAGACCGCCCGGTTCTCACCCTCACCCTGGGTGAAGCCAAGGCTGGCCTTGCAGCTATCAAGAACGCAATCGCTTAAGAAAGTAAATCTCAATGAGTCAGCTAGCCGCGGGTAAAAACCCGCTACGCGATCCTGCGGACCGCCGTTTGAACCGAATTGCCGGGCCATCAAGCCTGGTCATCTTCGGTGTGACCGGTGACCTTTCGCGCAAGAAACTAATGCCTGCGGTCTATGACCTGGCCAACCGCGGCTTGTTGCCACCGGGCTTCGCGCTCGTTGGTTTCGCACGCCGCGACTGGGCCGATCAAGACTTCGGTCTTCAGGTCAAAGAGGCAGTCAAGCAGTACGCTCGCACCCCTTGGTCTGAGGAAGTTTGGGAGCAGCTTGCTACCGGAATCCGTTTTGTTTCTGGCGAGTTTGACGATGATGCAGCTTTCGACCGTCTAAAAGAGACCATCGAAGCGCTAGACAAGGAGCGTGGCACCAACGGTAACCACGCTTTCTATCTATCAATCCCACCGAAGGCGTTTGCCCAGGTTTGTCAGCAGCTTTCGCGCAGCGGCCTAGCGTCACCTAAGCCGGATGAATTCCGCCGCGTAGTCATCGAGAAGCCTTTCGGTCATAACCTAGAGTCTTCACGAGTCTTGAACGATGTCGTCGAGTCGGTTTTCCCTCCTGAGTCAGTGTTCCGTATCGATCACTACCTCGGTAAAGAAACCGTTCAGAACATCCTGGCGCTGCGCTTCGCAAACCAGATGTTTGAACCACTCTGGAACGCCAACTACATCGACCACGTGCAGATCACCATGGCCGAGGACATCGGTGTTGGCGGCCGTGCTGGCTATTACGACGGCATCGGTGCCGCTCGTGACGTTATCCAGAACCACCTTCTGCAGCTCCTTGCCTTGACCGCGATGGAAGAGCCGGTTTCATTCGAAGCCGACGACCTGCGCGCCGAAAAGGAAAAGGTTTTGTCAGCCGTTCGTCTTCCGAAAGACCTAGGCAAGCACACCGCTCGCGGTCAGTATGCCGGCGGTTGGCAGGGTGGCGAGAACGTGCTCGGATTCCTTGAAGAAGATGGCATGAACCCGGATTCAATTTCGGAGACTTATGCGGCAATGCGCTTAGACATCAACACTCGTCGCTGGGCCGGGGTTCCGTTCTACCTTCGAGCCGGCAAGCGCCTTGGCCGTCGAGTGACCGAAATCGCTGTGGTTTTCAAGCGTGCCCCTCAGCAGTTGTTTGCCGAGAGCCAGACTTCTGCACTTGGTCAGAACGCCTTGGTTATCCGCGTGCAGCCAGATGAGGGTGTCACCATCCGCTTCGGCTCAAAGGTTCCGGGTGTCGGCATGCAGGTTCGAGACGTCACCATGGACTTTGGTTATGGCCACGCCTTCACCGAGGCAAGCCCAGAGGCTTACGAACGTCTGATTCTCGATGTGTTGCTCGGTGATGCTCCACTGTTCCCTCGCCACAAAGAAGTTGAACTTTCATGGATGATCCTCGATCCAATCGAACAGTACTGGGCCAAGCAGCCTGGTCAGCCTGAGCAATACCGCCCGGGCACCTGGGGGCCTTCATCCGCAGACGACATGCTGTCACGCGACGGCCGAGCTTGGAGAATTCCGTGATCAAGTCCCTCCCGAACACCACCATCAGCAAGGTCTCAAAGGCCTTGGTTACCATCCGTGAAGAAGGTGGCGCCGTTGCTCTTGGCCGCGTGCTCACCCTCATCATCGAGACTGACCTTGATGGTCTAGAGCGTGCCGTTAAGGCAGCCAATGATGCTTCGCGAGAGCACCCTTGCCGCGTCATCGTCTTGGCCACCGAAAACAATGCCAGTGCTCAGGACGCCCGATTGGACGCAGAGATTCGTGTTGGCGGAGACGCCGGCGCCTCAGAGGTAATCGTGCTTCGTGCCTATGGTGAGGCTGCCTCAGACGGCGAGAGCCTCGTGACCGGTCTGCTACTTCCAGATGCACCTGTTGTTGCCTGGTGGCCCGACGAGGCTCCTCAGAAGGCTGCTACCTCATCTATCGGTCGAATCGCAACCCGACGAATCACCGATGCAGCAAGCCAAAAGGACCCACAGGCTTACCTGAAGCACCTAGCGGTCACTTACACCCCTGGCGATAGCGATTTCGCTTGGACTCGTCTGACCCTGTGGCGCGCACAGTTGGCTGCGATTCTGGACCAGCCGCCATACGACGCAATCACCGCTATTGACGTAACCGGCGCCAGTGACTCACCAAGCACCGATTTGTTGGCCGCCTGGCTAGAGATTCAGCTGAAGATCAAAGTCAACATCATTCGCAGCGACCGCGGCAAGGCTGTATCAGGCATCAAGGGTGTCAAGCTTCACCGAGAGTCTGGAGACATCGAAATTGTTCGCAATGTTCCGGATGTTGCCACTTTGATTCAGCCGACACAGCCAACTCGCGAGATCAGTTTGCCACGCCGTAGCCTGCGGGATTGCCTAAGCGAAGACCTTCGCCGCCTGGACCCGGATGACCTGTTTGGCAAAATCATCACCAAAGGTTTTGCGCAGTAATGACCGTCGTAGTTAACCGCTTCAAGGATGGCAACTCAGTCGCGCGTGCCGCGGCTGAGGCCTTCTATCTTAAGATGGACACTGTTCTTGCGACCAAGCCAGAAGCGCACGTGGCCGTCACGGGAGGCACCGTCGGCATCGCCACTCTTGCCGAGATTGCTGCAAACCCGCGCGCCGCGTCATTTGACTTCGACCGGGTTAATTTCTGGTGGGGCGATGAGCGTTTTGTCGGTGCTACAGATGGTGACCGAAACGCGGTTCAGGCGCACAATGCTCTTTTTTCAAAGATTGCCATCGACCCTTCGAAACTCCATGAGTTTCCGAGTGCCGATAACGGTCTAGGTCTGGACGAAGCTGCGGAGCAGTTTGCTTCGTACGTGGCAACTGTGCAGCCCGAATTTGATCTGGTCTTCTTGGGTATGGGCCCGGATGGCCACGTAAACAGTTTGTTCCCAGGCAAGCCTTTGCCTGCTGCCGGTGTTCAGATTATTGCCGAGCACGACTCCCCTAAGCCGCCACCACAGCGCCTGAGTTTCACCTTCGAAGCCATGAATGCTGCGGATGAAATTTGGTTGACCGTTGCCGGCGCCGATAAGGCCGAGGCGGTAAGTGTTGCCTTCGGCGATGACCCAGAATCATTGCCAGTGGGCAGAATTAAAGCCAAGAATCGAACCGTTTGGTTTGTTGATCAGACCGCTGGTAACCGAACCTGGGGTTGCTAACCCAAATGAAAATGCCTCTCGAAAGAGAGGCATTTTTTTACTTGGCTTCGCTTGCTGCCAGTCTGGCTCGTCGTTCACGAACCGCGGCAACGGCCTCATTCAGCAACTCGACTGCCTCGTCTTCGGTGCGACGTTCTTTGACGTAGGCAAGGTGAGTCTTGTATGGCTCATGCTTGGCGATGATTGGCGGATTGGCCTGGTCTTGACCGGCCGGCAACCCGCAATTTGGGCAGTCTAGAAGCTCCGGAATTTCGGCAGCGTCAACGGTTGCCGCGAAGGCTCGGTTGGTGGTGTGCCCATTTGAACAAAAGTAACTGCGGTCGACTCGAGCCGCCTGGTAGCCGCGGTCGGTCTCCCCCATTGGGCCGGCGCCAACGCGCGATCCACGAATTGCTGATCCGCCGTTGCTCATATTCGGTCCTCGAGAGGTTCTTAGTTAGCCAACAAGGTGGAAACGGGTGAACAGACCTAGGGTGATGATTACTACGATCCAGACAACACCAAGAATGATGGTGATGCGGTTTAGGTTTCGCTCTGCAACGCCTGATGAGCCAAGCGTTGAGGTAACACCGCCACCGAACATGTCTGAAAGACCGCCACCGCGACCCTTGTGAAGAAGGATCAGAAGGGTTAGTAGCAATGAGGTGATTGCAAGAAGCACCTGCAGTGCGATTTGAAGAGCGGCCATTTGGTCGTAATCCTTTAGTTGTAGCGGTCTTAGGAAATTATAGAGCGATGTGCTTCAAGAAACGAGCAATGCCGCTGAACTCTTCGGCATCTAGGCTGGCGCCGCCAACGAGAACTCCATCGACTTCGGTGCTGCGTAGGAAGCCGGCGACGTTGTTTGCCTTGACTGAACCGCCGTAAAGAATGCGGGTTGACTGGGCAACTGCCTCGCCCAGTTCGGCGGCAAGAGCTTCACGAATCTTGCCACAAACGGCTGCGGCTTCTTCGGCGGTAGCAACCTTGCCGGTGCCGATCGCCCAAACCGGCTCGTAAGCAATCACAAATTCACCGATGTTGTCGTGACCGGCAAGTGCAGCCAGGGTCTGACGAATTGGAACAGCGCTCTGGCCTTCGGTTTCGAGCTCCTCTAGAGTCTCGCCCACACAAATTACCGGCACTAGACCGTGACGGAAAGCCGCTGCGGTCTTTGCTTGAATGACGTCGTCGCCCTCCGAGTGGTACTGACGGCGCTCTGAGTGGCCCACTAAAACATACTTGACGTCAAGCTTGCTCAGGAATGCACCTGAGATCTCGCCGGTGTAGGCGCCAGAGTCAAACTTTGAAAGGTCCTGTGCTCCCAGACCAAGCTCAAGCTTGTCTGCATCCATCAAAGTCTGAACCGAGCGAATGTCGGTGAACGGAGGGAATACAACGACCTCGGTGGTCTTGTAGTCGTGGTCTGCGTCCTTGAGGGTCCAGGAGAGCTTTTGCACCAGAGCGATTGCCTGCTGGTGGTCTAGGTTCATCTTCCAGTTGCCGGCGATTAGCGGAACGCGGTTAGCCATTTGGCCCTCCATTGCTTAGAAATTTTGACGAACCACTTGGTGCGTCAGTAGGTCTTTAGTCGTTTAGTACTTCGATGCCGGGCAGTTTCTTGCCCTCGAGGAACTCTAGGCTTGCGCCGCCACCGGTTGAAATGTGACCAAACTGGTCATCTGAGAAACCAAGGATGCGCACCGCAGCGGCAGAATCGCCACCACCGACAACGCTTAGACCCTGAACCTCGGTCAGCGCCTTAGCCACCGCGCGGGTGCCATTGGCAAACTTGTCAATTTCGAATACGCCCATCGGCCCGTTCCAGAAAACGGTCTTCGATGATGCGATTTCAGCTGCGAAGCGAATGGCTGACTCTGGCCCGATGTCTAGGCCGAGACCCGATCCACCAAACGGGCTTGATTCGATTGAATCTGCTGGTGTGATGGCAATTTCTGCGTCGGCGCCAAACTTTGAAGCAACCACGATGTCGGTTGGCAGAATAACTTCGATGCCAAGGTCAGCGGCGCGCTTTAGGTATTCCTTGCAAGTGTCAATCTGGTCAACCTCAAGGAGGCTCGCGCCAACCTTGTAACCCTGGGCCGCGAGGAAGGTGAAGACCATTCCTCCTCCGACGAGGAGTTTGTTGACGGTTGGAAGTAGGTGGTCGATTACACCAAGCTTGTCGCTAACCTTTGAACCGCCGAGGACAACCGCATATGGGCGCTCAGGGGTGCTGGTTAGGCGAGTAAGAACGTCAAGTTCCTTCTCGATTAGCAGGCCGACTGCGCTTGGCAGGGCCTGGGCAAGTTCATAAACAGAAGCCTGCTTGCGGTGAACCACTCCGAAACCGTCGCTGATGAAGAAATCAGCAAATTCGGCTAGTTTCGCAGCGAATGCGGCACGTTCCGCGGCATCCTTGCTGGTTTCACCCGGGTTGAAGCGTAGGTTCTCGAGAACCACTACCCCACCGCGAGCCAAAGCCTTCACGGCACCCTGTGCCTCGCTACCGACGGTGTCGGAAGCGAAGAACACAGGCTGACCGAGAAGTTCACTGAGACGCTTTGCAGCTGGCTCTAGCGAGTACTTTGCTTCAGGCGCACCCTCTGGGCGGCCAAGGTGTGAAATAACGACCACCTTGGCGCCCTGATCCACCAGGTACTTGATGGTTGGAACCGAGGCTACGATGCGACCGTCATCGGTGATGCGGGTTCCATCAAGTGGAACGTTTAGGTCACAACGAACAATGACTCGTTTGCCATCGAGGTTTGGTAGATCTGAGAGTTTACGCATTTGTTTCTTTCAAGAACCGAGCGAACTCGGCCCACTTACTAGGTTCGGCTTAGAGCTTGCTTGCGACGAGCTCGGTTAGCTCAACGAGGCGGTTTGAGTAACCCCACTCGTTGTCATACCAAGAGCTGATCTTTACGGTGCGGCCGATGACCTTGATTAGACCCGCGTCAACGATTGATGAGTGTGGGTCGGTGACGATGTCGCTTGAGACGATCTCGTCCTCGGTGTACTTCAAGATGCCCTTCATCGGGCCAGAAGCCGAAGCAGCCTTGTAGGCAGCCTGGATCTGCTCGACGGTGACGTCGGTCTTTGAA
>CANGGL010000020.1 GCA_947453465.1 Microbacteriaceae bacterium
CGACGCGGCCGACGACGTTGCGCTTGGCGACCTGGTCGGCCTTAGCGCGCTCGACTACGTCTTCCTGCTCTAGCTCATCTGCCATGAGACATTCCTTCTTCTAACTAAAACAACTTGCAGGGCGGACAGGACTCGAACCTGCAACCCTCGGTTTTGGAGACCGATGCTCTACCAATTGAGCCACCACCCTTTACAGGGTTAGTTCTCTAACTCTCAAAACCATCTGACGAAAGACAGACTTCTAGATTGGAATCTAAAAGTGAAGTTGTGCCAGATTAGGCTTAAGAAGTTGTCAAACTACCTCTAAAGAGTGTAAACCTTGGCGTGAGTTAATGCAAAGCCCAAAGTCACCTTCGGTAGACTTGAAACGTGACTGACTTCCCAAGAATCTCAAAGCGTATTGGCTCGATCGCAGAATCTGCGACCCTAAAAGTTGACGCAAAGGCAAAATCACTCCAGGCTGCTGGCCGCCCAGTGATCTCCTATGCGGCGGGCGAGCCAGACTTCGCCACCCCTGCCCACATCGTTGAAGCGGCCTCGGCCGCGGTTCTAGACCCAAAGAACCACCGGTACACACCGGCAATTGGTTTGCCAGAACTTCGAGAGGCCATCGCCGAGAAGACCCTTCGCGATTCAGGCACCAAGATCACCGCCGCCCAGGTTGTCGTGACCAACGGTGGCAAGCAGGCCGTCTACCAGGCGTTCGCAACTTTGCTTGACCCAGCCGATGAAGTGCTGATGCCAACTCCGTTCTGGACAACCTACCCGGAGGCCATTCGCCTCGCGGGAGGTGTGCCGGTCGAGGTGTTCGCTGGCGCCGACCAGAACTACAAGGTGACCGTGGCTCAGCTCGAGGCCGCTCGCACCCCGCGCTCAAAGGTCTTGCTGTTCGTTTCACCGTCCAACCCAACCGGTGCTGTTTATACCCGAGAAGAGACCGAGGCCATCGGCCGATGGGCTTACGAAAACGGCCTTTGGGTCATCACCGATGAGATTTACCAGAACCTCACCTATGACGGCATCAAGGCGGTTTCGATCACCGAGGCAGTGCCTGAGCTGATTGACCGCACCATCCTGGTTAATGGCGTGGCTAAGACCTATGCGATGACCGGTTGGCGTTTGGGCTGGATGGCCGGCCCACTTGATGCCATGAAAGCTGCGGGTAACCTGCAGTCACACCTGTCTTCAAACGTTTCGAACATCTCGCAGAAGGCGGCTCTTGCAGCTCTAACCGGCCCACAGGATGAAGTTCTCGCAATGCGCGAAGCTTTTGACCGCCGACGCAAGTTGGCAGTTGCCGAGCTAAACAAGATTCCGGGCTGGAACGCACCGATGCCTCAGGGCGCCTTCTATGTTTACTCAGACGTGACCGGTTTGCTTGGTCGCGAATGGGGCGGCAAGATGATCAACACTTCACTTGAACTCTGCGACTACATCCTGGATGCAGCCGAGGTTGCTTTGGTGCCGGGTGAGGCCTTTGGCCCATCGGGTTACGTGCGCTTGTCTTACGCCCTTGGCGATGGACCTCTGCTCGAGGGAATCCAGCGCCTCCAAAAGCTTTTCAGCTAGAAACTAATCAGGTTCGGTTCTGGAACCAAGGTAATGCCGAAGCGATTCGAAACCTGAAGCTGAACATAGTTGGCAAGCTGGACTATTTCGGCTGCGGTGGCCCCACCACGGTTGGTGATGGCCAGGCAGTGCTTTGATGAAATCGCTGCCTTTGACCCCGGCAGCGAGAAACCTTTGTTGATGCCAGAGTTTTCAATCAACCAGGCTGCCGAAAGCTTGACGGTCAGGCCGTCATCCTCGAGGGTTTCCCATCGAGGTGAGACATCGGGGAGAGTGCGGGCAAAGGTGTGGCTCACCACGGGGTTGGTAAAGAACGAACCGCAGCTGACCGAATCTGGGTCGGTCTCGCTCAAGAGCATGCCCTTGGAGGCGCGCATCTTGCGCACGCTCTCGGCGACCTCGCGCAGGGGCAACTGGTCACCCAAATTCACGCCAAATGCCCCGGCAATCTGACCGGATGTGATCGGGGCCGAGAGCCCACCGAAGTGTTCAAGCTCAAGTTCCACCCAGGTAATCAGCCCGGTGCGTCCGCGCTTGATCACGCTGTCGCGATAGCCAAAACCGAGGTCGGCCTTTTCGAGGATGACCAACTCGTGGGTCTGGTAGTCAAGAAACTCAACGCGAACCAAAGTGTCGCTCAGCTCTTGCCCATACGCCCCGATGTTTTGAACCGGACCCGCACCAACGGTTCCTGGGATTCCGCTCATACCCTCGACACCGGCTAGGCCAAGTTCGATGGTGTGGGCAACAAATTCATCCCAGTTTTCGCCGGCTTGGGCGCGAACCAGGGTCTTGTTGCCGTCGGCCGAAGTAAATGTTTGAATGCCTTTGGTCTCAACCTTGATCACGTGAAGGTCCTCGACCTCATCAGCAACCACCAGGTTTGAACCGCCACCGAGAATCAGCCAGTCTTCGCCCGAACGCCAGAGGTCAAGGGTTTGCTCAATCAAGTCATCGCGGGTTCTAGCCACGATGATTTCAGCTGGCTTGCCGCCGACGCGCATAGTGGTTAGTTCGCTGAGGTTTTGAGTGTTTTCAGACAATGCTTTGGGTTCTCTATTTCTGCGGGCTGCTTTTAGAGGCGGACGCGCGCCTGAGCCTTGCCAAGCACCACGGTGTCGTTGAAGACTGCAGTTAGGTCAACTCGAACCTCGCCGTTTTCGGCATCGATTTCGCCAATTTTGCCTGTCACGATCAGCACGGCGCCATCGGTGGCGTCGACGAAGACAGGCTTGGTGAAACGCACGCCATAGTCGATGACCTTGCCGGCGTCGCCGACCCAGTCAACCGCAACCTGAACCGCTGCACCCATGGTCAACATGCCGTGGGCCAGCACACCATCGAGCCCAACAGACTGAGCAAAGTCGTCGCGATAGTGAATTGGGTTGAAGTCGCCAGAGGCGCCCGCGTAGCGAACCAAGGAGTCACGGGTCAGCAAGAATTCGGTGCTGCCGATAACCTGACCTACCTCTAGTGAAGCAATGTTGATGTGGGTCATTCGCCGCCCCTAACCACGAGAGTTGAAATTGCTGTGCAGACGAGCTCGTCGCCCTCGGCAAAGATTTTGGTTTCGAAGGTCACCATCGAGTGTGCGCCCAAGGTTTTGACGCTGGCCACCTCGAGAACACTGACCAATTCATCGCCGGCCACGATTGGGCGGGCATGGATGAAGCGCTGGTCTCCGTGAACCACGCGGCTGAAATCGATGTCGGCCTCAGGGTCGTTAAGCACGGTGGCCAGGCTGCGCTCTTGAATGACAACGGCAAAGGTTGGCGGCGCAACTACATCGTTGTATCCGGCGGCTTGAGCCGCGAAAACATCGAGGTTAATTGGGTTGGTTGATTTGACCGCGTGGGCGAATTCGCGAATCTTCTCGCGGCCAACCAAATATGGGTTGGTGGCCGGATACTTCTTGCCCTGAACGTTTACGTTTACCACCCCTCTAGTCTGCCGAAGTTTTCAACAACTCGCTGACTTTGCGGCTTTTTCCACCGATGTTTGGCTCTCGCCTTCACCAATTCATTGGCCGGCATAACTTGGCCTCCATGAAAAGACAAAAGATTGCACTTGTAGTTGCCGCCTCGTTAGCCCTCGGGCTCACCGCAGTTGCCGTTGGGTCACCTAACTCCGTTGCCTTTGCCAAGGTCACCTCAAAGGTGCAGGTAAAAGATCAAGCCAGTTGCGCGAAGCCCGCGAAGGGGCGGCTAGCCTGCCTCGCGATAAAGCGCACGTTCTTTGTAAATGGCATGCGCGGGCGAATCACCCCGAAGGCATCCGTGCAACCGATGGGTGGAGTTGCCTATGGCGCAAACCAACTTCGCAAGGCCTATGGCGTGACCGAAGTGGGTGCCCGTTACAAGGTGATCGCCATCGTGGATGCCTATCACTCGGCGAGCGCTTATCAAGACCTGTCCGACTATCGCGCCATGTACAACCTTGGGCCGATAGACAACTGCACCAAACAGGACCTACCAGAAATGGAGGGTTCGGTAATGACCGAGGTGCCTGCCGGCAAGAACCCTTGCTTCATGCAACTTGACCAGAACGGCAAGGTGGCGGTGAATCATGATACCCAGGATGACGGCTGGGCTCAGGAAACCTCGCTAGACATCGAGATGGCGACGGCCATTTGCCCTCACTGCAGCATTTTGTTGGTTGAAGCCAAGATCCCGACGATGGTGAACTTTGACCGCGCGGTTGCAGTGGCCGCTGAGTTCAGGGGAGTCAAGGCCATCTCCAATAGCTACGGAGGCGGAGATAATGCCGAGTTCAAGTACCCGTCTTTCGCAGCAGCGACCGCCAAAGGAATCGCGGTGGTGGCATCCAGCGGCGACAGCGGCTTCGGGGCTTCAGCACCGGCAAGCTTCGCTAGCGTAATTGCTGTTGGAGGCACCAGCCTACGTGTGGATGCCAAGGGCAAGTGGGCTGGCGAAACTGCCTGGGCCAAGGCCGGTAGCGGTTGTTCAACCTATAACAAGGCGGCCACTTGGCAACCCGTATTCATGACCGGATGCGCGGGAAAAATGACGGCTGATGTTGCCGCCGTCGCTGACCCGGCCACCGGCGTTGCGGTTGCCTACGATGGCGGCTGGTACACCTTCGGTGGCACGAGCGTATCGGCTCCGCTGATTGCCGGCATGTATGCGATTGGACCAGACTTTGGGGAATCTGCCGGGGCCTTTACCGTGGCTAACGCCGACAAGCTGCACGACATAACGGAGGGCAGCAATGGCCGGTGTGATGTGAAGTATTGGTGCAATGCTCGCGAAGGATGGGACGGACCAACCGGGCTGGGCAGCCCTATCGGTTCGGATGCCTTCTAGGTTAAACAAAAAACTCTCCCGAAGGAGAGTTCTGTGAAGTTTGTGACTTGGTAGCGAGGGCGGGACTCGAACCCGCGACCCCACGATTATGAGTCGTGTGCTCTAACCACCTGAGCTACCCCGCCGGGCGTGAAACTGGTTTTTTGTGATTGGAAATAGATGGAGCCCCGAGCCAGGATTGAACTGGCGACCCCTTCCTTACCATGGAAGTGCTCTACCACTGAGCTATCGGGGCGTCATGCATTAGAGACAAGCTCCAGGCACCTGAAGACTTTATCACTTTTTGTCTTCTGGTCGCAAACTTGGGCTTAATTGTCTTAAGTTTGAAGTTATGCCTAAATCAGAAATCATCGCAGCAGCCCGCCCCAACGCGGAATGGTGGCGCACAGCTGTCATTTACCAGATCTACCCTCGCAGCTTTGCCGACGGTAACGGTGACGGTATTGGTGACTTGCCAGGTGTGACTTCAAAGTTGGACTCACTCGCCAGCCTGGGCATCGATGCAATCTGGTTCAGCCCATTCTTCAAGAGCCCACAAAAAGATGCCGGTTATGACATCAGTGATTACAAGACCATCGACCCGATCTTCGGAACCAACGAAGACCTCGAGGCGCTTCTAGCCAAGTCCAAGGCTCTCGGCATCCGAATCATCGTCGACATCGTGCCGAATCACACCAGCGACCAGCACGCCTGGTTCCAGGCCGCGCTTGCCGCACCAGAGGGTTCGGCAGCGCGCGACTACTACATGTTCCGCGAGGGCAAGGGCACCAACGGAGAGTTGCCGCCAAATAACTGGCAGTCAATTTTCGGCGGCCCAGCCTGGTCTCGAATCACGAACCCAGACGGCAGTGCAGGTCAGTGGTACCTGCACATGTTCGACAGTAGCCAGCCTGACCTCAACTGGGACAACCCGAAAGTTGCCGACGAGTTTGACGACATACTGCGCTTCTGGCTCGAAAAGGGCGTCGACGGTTTCCGAGTCGACGTCGCTCACGGAATGGTTAAACGTGCCGGTCTACCTGACGCAACCATTTACGACGAAAACCTCCGCGAGCGCTCAATCAGCAACCTGACCCTCGAAGAAGCCGAAACCGCAGTTCCTTATTGGGGCCAGCCAGCTGTCCACGACGCCATTCGCCGTTTCCGTAAGGTGCTCGACGAGTTCGATGACCGCGCCTTCTGCGCTGAGGCATCGATGAGCCCACTTCCTCGCTTAGCGATGTGGGTTCGCCCAGATGAATACCACCAGGCCTTCAACTTCGACTACATGACAACCGCTTATGAGCCGGCCGCCCTCAAGAAGATCATCACCGATTCGATCATTGAATATGCCAAGGTTGGCGCCTCGAGCACCTGGGTGATGTCAAACCACGATGGCATTCGCCACGCAACCCGTCTCGGAATCGCACCGGAGAACACCCCTCGCCCTGGCGACGGAATTCACCCGAGCGACCCGGCTCCGGACGAGGCTCTTGGCCTCCGACGCGCTCGTGCCGCGACTGCATTCATGCTCGGCCTCCCTGGCTCTTCATACCTTTACCAGGGTGAAGAACTCGGTCTACCTGAGGCGTGGCAGCTGGAGGGCAAGTATCGTCAGGACCCAACCTATGCACGCACCAATGGCAAGCGCATCGGTCGCGATGGCTGCCGAGTGCCTTTGCCGTGGGTTGCCGACGCCACCGCGTCAAATGGCTTCAACACCACCGGCGAATCCTGGTTGCCTCAGCCGGCGGCTTATCGCACGTTTGCTCGAAACCTTCAGGATGGCGTCGCGGGTTCAACCCTAGAGCTATACAAGCGCCTATTGAAGGAGCGCAAGGCCTTCGTGATGGGCTCGGGCGAGTTCCGCTGGGCAGAGGAGTTCCAGGACAAGAACACCCTCGCCTACATCAACAATGGCGTTCTGGTTTTGTTCAACTTTGGCCCTGAATCGGTGATTTTGCCAGCCGGCGAGGTGCTCGTTACCACGCAGCACGACCTAACTGCAGAGCGCGAGCTTGAGCACGACCAGGTTGTTTGGATCAAGCTCTAAGCCATGGTTTTTGATCTAACCCGCGCAGCCACACACCCGGCAAACCACAACGCCGAGTGGTGGCGTTCCGCCGTCATCTATCAGGTCTACCCGCGCTCATTTGCTGACTCAAACGGCGACGGCATGGGTGACCTGCCGGGCATAACCGCACGTCTTGGCTCGCTTGCATCATTGGGCATAGACGCGGTTTGGCTCTCCCCTTTCATGAAGTCACCGCAAAAAGATGCTGGTTACGACGTCAGTGACTACAAGGATGTCGACCCGCTTTTTGGCACGCTGGACGACTTCGATGCCATGGTCAAGCGCGCTCACGAACTTGGTTTGCGCATCCTCGTCGACCTAGTGCCGAACCACACCAGTGATCAGCACCAGTGGTTTCAAGATGCGCTCAACGAGGTTGAGGGCAGCGCCGAGCGCGATTTTTATCACTTCAAGGATGGTCCCGGAGCCAACGGCGAACTCCCGCCAAACAACTGGCTGAGCCTCTTCGGTGGCCCGGCTTGGACGCGCATCACCAACCCCGACGGAACAGCCGGCCAGTGGTACCTGCACCTCTTTGATTCATCGCAGCCAGATCTTAACTGGGAGAACGGCAAGGTTCACGACGCGTTCGAAGACATCTTGCGCTTCTGGCTAGACCGCGGTGTCGATGGCTTCCGTGTTGACCAGCCGCACGCCATGGGCAAGGCACTTGGCCTGCCTGATCACCCAGACATCGAGCGCGCCGGCGCCGGTTTCATCGAGGGCGAACCAAGCCCACCGATGTGGTTCCAAGAGTCAGTTCACCCAATCTTCCGCAGATGGCGCCAGATTCTCGACAGCTATCCCGGCGAGCGCGCAATGTGCGGCGAGGCATACGTGCTGCCGCTTTCTTTCATGGCCAAGTGGGTTCGCAGCGATGAATTCCACCAGACCTTCAACTTCAGATTCTTGAATAGTAACTGGGATGCCAGCACCCTGTTCAACACCATCAACGAGAGCTTTGAAGCTTTCGATGGGGTTGGCGCACCGAGCACTTGGGTGCTGAACAATCACGATGTCTTGCGTCACGCCAGCCGTTTTGGTGGCCTCAGGGTGAAGGCAACCGACAGCGATGGCGTTGGCCCTGGCGACCCACAGCCAGACCGCGAGCTTGGTCTTCGTCGCGCCCGCGGCGCAACGCTGATGATGCTGGCCCTGCCCGGCTCCTCTTACCTTTATCAGGGTGAGGAGCTCGGTTTGCCAGAACACACCACTCTTGCTCCCGAGTTCCGTCAGGACCCGACTTTCTTCCGCACCAATGGCAAGCGTGTTGGCCGCGATGGCTGCCGTGTTCCTTTGCCATGGGAGTCTGGTGTTGGAGCGGCCAATGGATTCAACCAGACAGGTAAGGCATGGTTGCCCCAGCCGGAAATCTATGCGGCTTACTCACGAGACCAGCAAGATGGCGTTGCCGGCTCAACCCTCGAGCTCTACAAGCAGACGTTGAAGCTGCGCAAGGAGCTGGGGCTCGGCGAGGGCTCTTTCGAGTGGGCACCCTCGTTTGTTACCGAAACCTCACTCGGCTTCCGCAACGGCAACATCCTGGTGGTTCACAACTTTGGTCACTCGCCAATCGAGCTGCCAGCCGGAGAGATCATCGTCTCGAGCATCGAAGGCATGACCGATGGGCACCCGCTCGTTGCCGACCAAACCGTTTGGATCAAGGCCTAATTCATCTCGATAGGCGCCAATTAGAGGACTTGGGCAACCGGTAGTCTTGAGTTGATAGCAACCCACGCCTAGACCGGAGAATTACTCGTCGTGAACGAATCAACTATTTACTACACCTACACCGATGAAGCACCCGCTCTTGCCACTGGGTCACTGTTACCAATCGTGCAGGCTTACGCGACAGCGGCAAACGTAAACATCGAGACCCGCGACATTTCGCTGGCAGCTCGCATCCTTGCAGTCTTCGCAGATCGTCTAACCGCAGAGCAGCGCGTTAACGATGCCCTGACCGAGCTTGGCGAATTGGCAAAGACGCCTGAAGCAAACATCATCAAGTTGCCAAACGTTTCGGCTTCGATTCCTCAACTGAAGGCAGCCATTGCAGAGTTGCAAGCACTCGGCTTCGATGTTCCTGACTATGCCGACGAACCAACCACGGACGCCGAGCGTGATGCTCGAAAGCGCTATGACAAGGTCAAGGGCAGCGCGGTTAATCCGGTTCTTCGCGAGGGCAACAGTGACCGCCGCGCACCGGCTTCGGTGAAGGCATACGCCCGCAAGCACCCACACGTAAACAAGCCATTTGTCGAAGGTTCAAAGACCCGAGTGGCAACCATGGGTCACGATGACTTCTTCTCAAACGAGAAGTCTGTGGTTTTCGATACCGCAGATGTTCTGAACATTCGCCTCATCGCAGCCGACGGTTCGGTCACCGAACTGAAGACCGGCCTCAAGGTTCTAGAGGGTGAAATCGTAGACGCCACCTTCATGAATGCAGCTGCACTCGATGAGTTCCTCGCCGAGACCCTGAAGCAGGCCAAGTCCGACGACGTGCTTTACTCTTTGCACCTAAAGGCAACCATGATGAAGGTCAGCGACCCGATTCTGTTCGGTCACGCGGTGAAGGCTTTCTTTGCTGACGTTTTTGCCCAGTATGGCGATGCCCTAGCCGCAGCCGGCCTAAGCGCAAATGACGGTTTGGCATCGATCATTGCAGGTCTCGCAAACGTTGCCGATGGCGAAGCAATTGCTGCCGCTTTCAACGCTGCGCTAGGCCAGGGCCCACGCCTTAGCTACACCAACAGCGAAAAGGGCATCACTAACCTGCACGTTCCATCAGACGTAATCGTTGACGCATCGATGCCAGCCTTGATCCGCAATGGTGGCAAGCTTTGGGGCATCGATGGCGGCGAGGACTACACGCTCGCGGTCATCCCTGACTCTTCATACGCCAGCGTCTACCAGGCGACGATCGAAGATGTCGTTGCCAACGGCCCGCTGAACCCAGCCACCATCGGTTCGGTTCCTAACGTTGGTCTGATGGCTCAGGCAGCCGAAGAGTATGGCAGCCACGACAAAACCTTCGAGATTCAGTCGGCTGGCCGCGTCGAGGTCGTCAACGCTGCTGGCGAGGTTTTGCTTTCACACGCGGTTGCCAAGGGCGACATTTGGCGTGCAACTCAGACCAAGGATGTTCCGGTTCGCGACTGGGTGAAGCTTGCTGTTTCACGCGCCCGCGCAAGCAACGTTCCGGCCATTTTCTGGCTTGACGCTGCTCGTGCGCACGACGCAAAGCTAATCGAAAAGGTTAACCGCTACCTCGGTGACCACGACACCACCGGCCTAACCATCGAAATCATGACTCCGGCCGATGCCACCCGCTATTCGCTGGAGCGCATCCGTCGTGGCCTAGACACCATCTCGGTTTCGGGCAACGTTTTGCGCGACTACCTAACCGACCTATTCCCAATCCTTGAGGTTGGCACCAGTGCCAAGATGCTTTCGATTGTTCCTCTGCTAAACGGCGGCGGCTTGTTCGAGACCGGCGCCGGCGGTTCGGCTCCAAAGCACGTTCAGCAGTTCCTCGAAGAGAACTACCTTCGTTGGGACTCACTCGGTGAATTCTTCGCTATCGCAGCTTCATTCGACCACCTGGCCACCACCACTGGCAATGCCAAGGCGAAGGTTTTGGCTGACACCCTAGACCGCGCAACCGGAACCTTCCTTGAGAACGACCGGTCACCTGGTCGAAAGATTGGCACCATCGACAACCGCGGCAGCCACTTCTACATCGCGCTCTACTGGGCTCAGGAGTTGGCTGGTCAGACTGCAGATGCAACTATCGCAGCCGACTTCACCGCACTGGCTGCCAAGCTAACCGCTGAGGAGTCGAAGATTGTCGAAGAGCTGATTGCAGTTCAGGGCAAGCCGGTTGATGTCGGCGGCTACTACTACCCGAACGTGGCAAAGGCCGAGGCTGCAATGCGCCCATCGGCTATTTTTAACGAGGCAATCGATTCACTCGGTAAGTAACTAGTCGCTCTAATAAGAAAGCCCCAGTCTAAGGACTGAGGCTTTCTTATTAGCCAGATTAGGCCATGGTCATAACCGCGTTTGCGACGGCCGGGGTAACCCGCTCGTCGAATGGGCTCGGAATGATTAGGTCTGCCGACAGGTCATCTTCAACAAGCGCCGCGATGGCATAGGCCGCAGCCAGTTTCATCTCGGTTGTGATTCGTCGCGCCTTGGCATCCAAGGCACCTAGGAAGATGCCGGGGAACGCTAGCACGTTGTTGATCTGGTTCGGGAAGTCGCTGCGACCTGTTGCGACTACCGCACCAATTTCTCTTGCGACGGCCGGATTGATCTCTGGGTTTGGGTTCGAAAGAGCAAAGATGATCGAGTCATGTGCCATCTTCTTCAAATCTTCTACCTCAAACGAAGCTGTTGAAAGCCCAATGACAGCGTCAGCATCTATGAGAGCCTCAGATAGCTTGCCCTCGATTTTGTGCGGGTTAGTTTGGTTCGCAACTTCGAGCTTCTTGCCCGAGAGGTCGGTGCGAGTCGAACTCAAGACGCCCTTAGAGTCGAGAACCAGAACGTTCTTGATGCCAACGTGAACCAGGATGTCTGAAACAGCGAGGCCGGCCGAGCCGGCACCGCTGATGACAACCTTTAGCTCGGTGAGTTCTTTGTTTACCACTTTGGCAGCATTCACCAGAGCCGCCAGAACCACAACCGCGGTTCCATGCTGATCGTCGTGCATCACAGGCATGTCTAGCGCTTCGATGACCTTCTGCTCCAGTTCGAAGCATCGCGGAGCCGCGATGTCCTCAAGGTTTACCGCGCCGAAGCTGTGCTTCAGGCGCACCAACGTTTCAACAATCTCATCCACGTCATGGGTGTCGATCACTAGCGGAATTGAGTTCAAGCCCGCGAATCGCTTGAATAGTGCCGACTTGCCCTCCATGACCGGAAGCGAACCGGCTGGTCCGATGTCGCCGAGACCTAAGACTGCGGTGCCATCCGAGACCACAACAACAAGGCGGCTTGCCCAGGTGTGCGAGTCTGCGTATGCAGGGTTCTCGAAAATAGCTGAGCTGACCTTTGCCACACCTGGGGTGTAAGCAATCGAAAGGTCGCGCTTGTTGTTGATTGGGGCTGTCAGTTCGACGCTTAGCTTGCCGCCGACGTGTGCCTCGAAGATTTCTTCATCGGTAATTTGGGAAAATTGTTGCTCCATAGTTAACACCTTTTGTCTAGACGAATACACATCACCATTGATGGTTTTGCTTTGAAAAAGTTCTGGGCCCGGAGGTAGTCGGTCTGCCCAATGCCGAGTAGCGGGGATTGCCCGAAATGACGTGGTTCGTTAAGTATGGCTTAATAATGATGCAAATGTGTGTAGTACAACTAAACTTTTTCAAGTCGCCTAGAAATCCAAGGAACCCGCCGAGTGATGTCGACGGGTTCCTTTTATTGGTCAGGTTAGTCCTGAAACTTTGACTTTCCGAAGCCCGACCAGAAGTTCTTGCCGGCGATGAAAGCCAAGGCGGGCACAATCACGGTTCGAACCAGCAAGGTGTCGAGCAGCACACCGATGCAAACAATCACACCAATCTGAGCAAGTGCGACAAGTGGCAAGACGCCGAGCACGGCGAACACGGCTGCCAACAGGATTCCGGCGCTGGTGATGACGCCACCGGTGGAGCTCAGCGCCTTGATCATGCCCTGGCGAGTGCCAAGCTTCTCAGCCTCTTCTTTTGCTCTGGTAACCAAGAAGATGTTGTAGTCAACACCCAGAGCAACCAAGAACAGGAAGCTGTAGAGGAACACGCTGAGGTCTAAAGCCGGGAAACCCAAGATGTTGACGAAGACCAACCAACCGGCGCCGAGGCTCGCAAAGAAGGATGCGACAACGGTTAGCAGCAATAGAACCGGCGCAACGATCGAGCGAAGCAAGAGCAGCAGCACGACGAACACGAGTGCCAGAATCATCGGGATAACCAGGCCCTGGTCGTGCGCATAGCCGTTCTTAACATCTAGCCCCTGGGCATCTAGGCCGCCGACCTTTGCATCGGCACCCTCAACCGAGTGAACCGCGGTGCGCAGGTTGGTGATGGTCGTATAGGCGGCATCAGAACCGCTGGCATCGCGAAGCACGACATCAACCTTGGTGATTGTGTCGTTCTTCAAGCCTGCCTTTGCTGAATCCACGCCGGCAACGCCGGTTGCGGCTGCAAGAACAGCGTCGACCTTGTCGTTGTTCACGATCACAGTCGTTGGCGATGAACTGCCCGCGGCAAATTCCTTGGCCAAGATCTCTTGCCCGGCAACAGCCTCAGGCTTTGCCAAGAAACGGTCGGTTGCCGAAAGACCAATCTGCAGACCGCTGGCACCCGATGCCATAGCACCAAGCAAAATAAAACCCACGACGGCAACGATGATTGGCTTGCGGCTTACGCCACGGCCAAGCTTTGCCCAAAGACCGTTGTCCGACTTGTTGATGCCATCAAATTTCGGGGTCAACGGCCAGAAGATCCAGCGACCAAAGACCACCAGTGCGGCAGGCAGAACGGTTAGCGCCGCAACCATCGCCAAGAACACTCCCGTGGCACAGGCAATACCCAGAGCACGGTTGCCCTCGAGTTCGGCGAAGGTCAGGGTGAGAAGCGCAAGAATGACTGTGGTTCCTGAAGCAAGGATGGCCGGGCCAGCCTCGCGCAACGCACGGGCCATTGCCTCGTTTTTGTTTTTGAACAGCAACAGCTCTTCACGATAACGAGAGATTAGTAGCAAGGCATAGTCGGTGCCGGCACCGAAAACCAACACCGACAAAATGCCAGTGATCGAACCGTCAAGGCTGATGCCAAGAACGCTTGCAAGACTGCGAACCACGCCACCAGCCATGCCATCAACGGTTCCAACTACCAAGAGTGGAATCAACCATAGGGTCGGGCTGCGGTAGGTGACAAGTAGCAACACGATGACAACCATCGCCGTGGTTGCGAGCAACTTGAAGTCTGCTCCGGCAAAGACATTAGCGATGTCAGCTTGGAAGCCTTCAGGCCCGGTGACGTATGCGGTCATTCCGGCTGGCAGGCCATCCTTGGCAATTGAACGAAGTTCTTTCACACGGTCGCCAACGACCTTGACTTCTTCGGACTTGTCTAGGGGAATGGTTACGATAGCGGTCGAACCGGCAGCAGAAATTGTGGCCGGCGGCACGAATGCCTGACCCATCACCTTGAGGTTGGTGAACTTGAGGAACTTCTCGTTTGCGCCACCAACCAGCTGCTTGGTCTTGGCATCAAAGGTGCCCTGCAACCAGGTTTTCTGGTCGGCGGTGAAAGGAGCGTCGGAGTGATAAACGATGATTGCCGCGGTTGAGTCGGCGCCCGGCAGAGTCTTGAGAGCCTCGTCGACTAGAACGGTTTCGTTGTCTGCCGGCAGTCCAACACCAGGTGCGGCATCTGTCTTAGCGCCGGCAAGTGGTCCGAACGCGAGACCGGCAAACATTAGGCCGAGTAACAGCGTTACCCAGGCGCCGCGACGGCCGGAAATAAATTTGATGACACTGTTCAAGTGATTCCCCTTTGAGTCTTCTAATAAGCAATCTACCTTTACAAACTTGCAACAACGTGAGGAGTATTCCATGTGGCGAATCCCAATGGCCAACTATTAGTCTTGTAAATATGTCCTTACATATTGCAGAACCTCAGATGATCGACCCGAGCTCCGTCCCCTCACTTCGGTGGGGCATTTACGGCACCGGCTGGATTTCAGAGGAGTTCGCCTCTAGTTCGATGAAACACACCGGGCAAACCATTGCTTCGGTTGCTTCCCGCACGCCAGGCAAGGCTCAAGCTTTCGCAGAGAAAATGGGGTTACCCGAATTCGACGAGAGCTACGAATCGCTCGCAGCTCGAGATGATATCGATGCCATCTACATTGCCACTCGCCCTTCGGGCCACCTCGAGCACGCACTTATCGCCATACGCGCAGGCAAGCACGTGCTGATTGAAAAACCAATTGCGATGAATGCAGATGATGCACGCGCAATATTCGCCGCTGCAAAGCAAGCCGGCGTTTTCGCCATGGAAGCAATGTGGAATCGCTATTTGCCCCAGGCCTCGGTCGTGCGGCAAATAAAAGAGCAAGGACTACTTGGCGAACCACGCCTAATTCTTCTTGACTTCTGTCAGGACCACGCCGAAATCCCAGCTCGATGGGTGCCAGGGGGAGGTTCAGCTATGTATGACATGGGTGTCTACCCCGTCGCATTCAGCATTGAACACCTTGGCTATCCAACCGAGATTCGAGCGATAGGTCGCCTAGCTGACTCGGGCGTTGAAGCCGAGATCACGGCAGTGCTCGACTATGCGAGTGGAGCACGAATGATCTTCACTTTGTCGGCCTTAAACCACGCCCCGCACCACGCCACTATTTCGGGCACCGAGGGCATCATCGAATACATGACCCCGTTTGTGGTGCCATCCGGAATCTCCCTCTCGAAGACCGGCTTCAACACCGAGCAAGTTTCATGGCGTGATGAATCGCCACAACAGGGACACCAGGGGTTGGGATACGAAGGAACGGCTTTCGCGAGTTATGTCGCTGCCGACCTGACCGAGTCCCCACTTCACCCACACGAAGAATCGGTGCGTGCCCTCGAAATAATCGCCGAAATTCTTCGGCAGATTGGCGCGAAAACCGTCTAACCGGTTGGGACACGATCGGGATCTTTGCAAAACTTCAGTCTTGGCGGCTAGCCTGAACCTGTTGCCGACATAGAAGTCAGCGAGGGAGGGGCGCCAAATGGCCCGCAAAATTTATGACACAGATCAACAGATCAGTCGTCTTCGCAGCTACAACATCGTCGCCGGAATAGTTCACCTACTGCAGGCCGTTGCCTTCGGTTACTTCTTGGCGCAGCTGCCAAGCCAGGTGCAGTTTCCGGTCACCGCCGACTACATGGCAGGGCCTCCGGGCTCTGGCCTAACGGAGCACGTCACAGTCTTCGAAATCAACCTAGGCGTTGGCGTGGTTGCTTTCTTGGCACTGTCTGCTCTGTTCCACTTCTTGATTTCATCACCTGCCTTCTATAACCGTTACGCGGCCGGGCTGAAGCTGAACCACAACTACTTCCGCTGGGTTGAATACTCACTCAGCTCATCGGTGATGATTTGGTTGATTGCGCAGCTATGTGGCCTCAGCGACATCGGTGCACTCTTTGCAATCTTCGGCGTGAATGCATCGATGATTTTGTTTGGTGCCCTTCAGGAAAAGTATGAAAAACCCGGCAATAAAAAGTTCTTGCCTTTCCTCTTCGGTTGCATGACCGGCGTTGTGCCTTGGGTTCTGATTTTCATCTACACCTTCCAGCCTGGCGGTAGCCACAAGACCGCAGTTCCAGGGTTCGTTGTCGGAATCATCATTTCGCTCTTCATCCTGTTCAACACCTTCGCTCTCAACCAGGCCCTGCAATACCGCCAGGTTGGCAAGTGGGCCAGCTACCTTCAGGGAGAGCGCACCTACATCACCTTGAGCCTGGTGGCTAAGTCCCTTTTGGCTTGGCAGGTATTCTCAGGTGCAATCGTTCCGGTGCTTACTGGTACTAACTAGTTGGAATTCGATCGCGATCGTTGGTTGCGGTCGTGTAACCGTGGGGAATTGGGCGACCATCTTCACCGAGGCCAACGAATACGATGTGGTCCACGGTAAGGATTGACTTGCGGGTAATCATGTTGCGCACTTCAGCGCGCATTGTGATTGAGGAAGTTCCGAACTTTGTGGCAACTAGACCCATCTCGATGAGGTCTCCCTCCACCGCCGAGGCCACAAAGTTGATTTCAGAGATGATCTTGGTTACCACTCGGCGATTGCCCAGTTGCAAGATTGCATAAATGGTGGCCTCTTCGTCGATCCACTTGAGTAAGCTGCCGCCGAATAGGGTGCCGTTGGCGTTTAGGTCTTCTGGGCGAACCCACTTGCGTGTCGTAAATTCGATTTCTGACATCATGCACCTCTAGTCGTCATTGCCTAGTTTGTTATTACATAAGCCTAGCCATCGCCGGCAACAAAAAAACCCACTCGTTTAGGAGTGGGTTTTTGTGGCTAGTGAGGGATTCGAACCCCCGAAGGCTGAGCCGGCTGATTTACAGTCAGATCCCTTTGGCCGCTTGGGTAACTAGCCAGATGCACCCTCGGCCACCTGTATTCAGCTGGACGAACGTGCTTTCTAAGTTTAGCCGAATAAATCCCGGATAGGTAATCGAGAGTCACAAACCACTCTCGCTCTCCCCTGCACTACCAATTTAGGCTAAATTGTAAACGCTTTACAAAATGTCCTCTTAGTTACAGGAATTTACATGGCCGGCATCGAAGACGTTGCAAAACTTGCGGGAGTATCAACCGCCACCGTTTCACGCGCCCTTAGCGGCAAAGATCACGTTTCTGCTAAGGCCAAGGCTGCTGTGGAGGCTGCTGCGGCCCAGTTGGGTTACGTAGTTTCACACAGCGCCTACACGCTAGCCACTGGAAGAAACCGAAACATCGGCGTCGTAATGCCGCAGGTTGACCGATGGTTTTTCAGCACAATTCTGGAAGCGGCTGAAAGAGAGCTAATTTCTAAGGGCTATGACCTCACTCTTTACAATCTTCGCGGCGGAGAAAACCACCGTTCGCAGGTTTTTCAAGAATTCCTAATGCGCGGTCGCGTTGACGCGGTGCTAGCTGTGGCGATTCAGCCAAGCGAAGAAGAGATTGCCGCTCTGGATCGCCTCGGCAAGCCGATCGTTGGCATCGGCGGCATTATCCCGGGTGCAAGAACCATTGAAATGGATGACTTCGCGGCTGGAAAACTTGCAACTGAGCACCTTATTTCACTCGGCCACACCAAAATTGCCAACTTAAGTGGTGAAGTTTTTACAAAGTGGGAGTTCAACCAACCCGGTCTTCGCCGAGCCGGATACCTCGAGGCACTCAAAAGTGCAGGGCTTGAATCGAAGGAAGCCTGGCAGGTCTTGGGTGACTACACGATCCCGAGTGGATACAAGGCAGCCAAGCAGTTACTTGGCGACCCGAGAAACGCACCGACCGCACTCTTCTGCAACTCTGATGAGATGGCGATTGGCGCCATAATGGCGGCTAAGGACCTGGGCCTTCGAGTGCCACAGGATGTTTCGGTGATCGGAATCGATGACCACGATCTCGCTGAATTCTTCGGCATCACCACAATCACTCAGACAGTGAGCGACCAGGCAACCTACGCGGTAAACACCATTCTTGAGTTATTGAGCGACCCGAACCTCAGCAATCACGTAAACGTTGACCAGAACACCATCTGGCCAACCGAGCTGATCGTTCGCTCAACCACCGCGCGAGTAAACTCATAATCATGGCTGACTCAACATTCGACATCGTAAGCAAAGTAGACAAACAAGAAGCAAACAACGCTCTCATGCAGGCACAGAAGGAAATCGAATCTCGATATGACTTCAAGGGTGTCGGTGCAGAGGTTGACTGGAGCGGCGAGAAGATCCTAATGAAGGCTTCTAGCGAGGAGCGCGTCAAGGCCGTTCTCGATGTCTTCCAGTCAAAGCTGGTAAAGCGCGGAATCTCGCTCAAGAGCTTCGTCGATGGCAAGCCTTACCCATCGGGCAAGGAATACCGCATCGAAGGTGAGCTGAAGAACGGCATCGACCAGGAGCAGGCCAAGAAGGTCTCGAAGATCATCCGCGAAGAAGGCCCAAAGAGCGTCAAGGCCCAAATCCAGGGCGATGAACTCCGCGTCCAGAGCAAGTCTCGCGACGACCTCCAGGAAGTCATGCAGCTCCTCAAAAGCAAAGACCTGGACATCGATATTCAGTTCACGAACTTCCGTTAGGAAGTTCTGAACCAAGAGGTTTGTACTAACTTCAGATAGTGCATTGAATATCGATCGTGTTCATTTTCTTTAGGAAATGAAGCACAGATGGGGGTGCATGGTTTTTACTCTCAGAATCGAAGTTCGTCAACTGAAAAAACCCCGCCTCGGCGGGGTTTTTCTTTTGCCTCTTAGTTGTCGGTAATGATTCCGATTGGGCCTGTCATCGGGAATGCATCATCTACTACGCGAGTCGAGCGATCGATGCGTTTGGCCAGCTGGCCCGCGATTAGTGCCGCGGCGAACATCATCACAGTTGGGAAGACGAATGCAACGATTAGGTTGACATTCTGAGCCAATGCGCCAAGCAGAACTTTTGCACCCATGATCAAGATCGAGTTGGTCAGGCTCATACGGGCAAGCGCCTGCGGGGTGGTCATCCCCTTAACCGTGCCAGCACCAGCAAAGAAAGTCGGCGCCATCGGTCCGGTGCCCAGGCCAGCGATCAGCCAGAAAAATGAGGTCACAACTAGGCCGAGGATCGGGTCTGCTTGGCTGACTAGCGGGCCAAGAAAGACACCAAGTCCCAACGCGATTGAACCGTAAAGTCCGCCGAGTTTAGCCAACTCACTGATGTGTCGCTTGCGAGATAGTCGGGTGATACTGAAGCGCGAAATAATCATCGCACCACCAAAAACTGTGTATGGAATTGCGCCAAGTCCGGCATCCAAGAAAAGCACTTTCTTACTGAAAACCGCTGACCAGTCCATGATCGCGATTTCTGGCATCACGCCAGCAAAGAGGCCAGCGGCCAACAGCCAGAGCTCTTTTGGTGACTTGAGGAACGAGGTCTTCTTGAGATTCTTACGCTCATTTGCCTTGCCCACTTCTTCAGGGGTGAGGCTGAGTCTGGTGCACCAGAGAAAAACAATCGCGGCTAGACCCGGTATCAGCACAAGGTGCAACCAAATCGGCATAAAGCTAGCCAAGAATGCGCTGACCGCAGCAGACGACGCCGCCCCAACGCTCCAAGCGCCGTGGAATCGACCGATGATCGTTCGGTTCATCAACTTTTGCAACACAACAGCTTGTGCGTTGATGGCGATACCTAAACAACTGCCAACAAACGACATGGCCAACTGCAGCGCGAAGAAAATCCATGGGTCGGCAATTAGCGGCAAAAGCATAATTAGCAACGAGGACAGAACGGTCGAAACCTGCAACACGCGTCGAGAACTGAAACGCACGATGAATCGGTTCGCCATGGTTAGACCGAGCAATGAACCGAGACCAGCGAAACCGAGGATGGCGCCCCAGGCTGTGAAGTTCACACCGATTTGGTCGATCAATTCGGGAATGCGCGGGATGATGACCGTGCTGGTGACTCCTTGAACAAAGAAGGTGGTCAGCAAGCCAACTTGAGCCTGTCTAGAGCGCGAAGACGTGTTGGTCATTTTCTTACTGCTGGCGGTCGACTACTGCCTGGGCAAAGTACTCAAGGGCGTCACGAACTGAGCCCGCTGGCAAAACTTGAATCGCCTCAACGGCTTCATCAGCCCAGCGCTTGGCTTCTTGATATGCCTGCTCGGCAACAGCGTGCTCGCGAAGGCGCTTGACCACATAGGCAAGCACGGTGTCTTCGGTCAGGTCACCATCGATGAGGGTTAGCAGATCGGCAGCTGAGCTGTCACCGGCGGCCGCAGCCTGGCGAAGCAAAAGCACCGGCATGGTCGGAACACCGGCGCGTAGGTCGGTGCCCGGAGTCTTGCCCGATGGACCGGCCTCAGAGATGTCAATAACGTCATCGATTAGCTGGAAGGCAACGCCAACCTTTTCACCGTAAACACGCATCGGCTCTTCGAACTCAGCTGGTGCACCTGAAAGCAAAATGCCTAGACGTGCCGAGGCCGCGATGAGAGAGCCGGTCTTGTCGGCAAGCACCTGAATGTAGTGATCGACTGGCTCTTGGCCCTCAATTGGACCCACGGTCTCGTGCAGCTGACCGAGGCAAAGGCGTTCAAAAGTGTTTGCTTGAAGTCTCAGTGAATCCTGACCCAGGTTCACTCCAACCTGTGATGCGCGAGCAAAGAGCAGGTCTCCGGTGAGGATTGCGACCGAGTTTCCCCAGACGTGCTGTGCAGTTGGTACTCCGCGGCGAGTAGGGGCATCATCCATGACGTCATCGTGATAAAGCGTGGCCAGGTGGGTCAGTTCAACAACAACCGCAGCATCAAATACTTCTTGCTTCGTCGGGTCGCCAAGCTGGGCGGCCAACAAAACCAGAGCGGGGCGAATGCGCTTGCCGCCCGCGTCAACCAGGTGACGAGCAGGGTTCTTTGCGACTGAATCTGCATAGGTGGTGGCCAACTTCAGCTGTGCTTCGACGGTTTCGAGGCCGGCCTCGAGCGCCTTGAGCAGAGCTCGGTCTTGAACCTTGCGCAGCTGCTTCGGAAGTGAGATGGGGCTCATTAGTCCGCCTTCTTGGCGCGAGGCTTGACTGCCTTTTTTGTCGCCGGTTTGGCTGCGGCTGGCGCAACTCTAGGTTTGATCCCCCGGTGAACTGCAACGATGCCAAAGGTGAGGTTGCGATAGGCAACGCCTTCATAGCCTGCGTTTGAAATCTTTACGCCAAGATCGCGCTGGTTCGGCCAGGCGATGATTGACTCTGACAAGTATGAGTAAGCCTCTGGGGTCTTGCTGGCTAGCTTGGAGAAGCCAGGCAAGATCTTGTTCAGGTAGAGGTTGTAGAACGGGGCCAAGGCGCGGTTGGTCACCTTAGAGAACTCGCAAATCACGATGCGCCCGCCAGGTTTGGTGACGCGATACATCTCCGAAAGCGCCTTCTCAACGTCAACCACGTTGCGTAAGCCAAAGGAAATGGTCACCGCGTCGAACTCATTATCTTTGAATGGCAAGTTGGTGGCATCAGCAAACACAAACTCGATGTCTGGGTGACGTTTGCGGCCCACGGCCAGCATTCCCTCAGAGAAGTCACCGGCGACGACGTGAATGTCAGGCCCTGTGAAAGCGGCCGAAGATGCGCCGGTTCCGGCGGCAAGGTCGAGGATCTTTTGCCCTGGTTCAGGGAACACCGCTTCGCGAACCACTTTGCGCCAACGGCTGTCTTGCCCAAAAGACAAGAGTGCATTGGTTAGGTCGTAGGTCGGAGCCACTTCATCAAACATGGCCGCAACTTCTGCTGGTTTCTTGGCCAGGTCTGCTTTGCTCACGGGTTAATCCTACCTTCGGGGTCTAGAGGCAAAACCCTTGAGGTGGCGGGGTTATTCCGCTTCGTAAATAAAGTCGGTCTTGGTTTCGCGGCGTGACCGCTGGCCACGAACCGCAGCTGTGATGCCTAAGACAACCGCGCCGGCAGCCATCGCACCGATGCCAATTTGAGCCGACTCAATAAATACATCGGCCGGGGTCTTGGAGTTTGGTCGAACATTACTCATCTCGATGGGTGCATTGGCCGTTGGGTCAAAAGCTGCCGAGTTTGGTTCAATGACCTGCTGGTTGCCAGCTGCATCAGGCACAGTTGCCGCTGCGCCGTTAGCGCCCTTGGGAGGTGAAACCTTGAAAGCCTGTTTTCCGATGCCGGCACCCTTAACCGTTGCGTCACCCTCAGAATTAGCGTCATCGAGGTCTGGGGTGATTACCACTGGAGGAACGGCAACCTGGAAGGCGCCAGTCTTACCTTCGCTGCGCTTGGATTCGGATTCCGAGTGGTGTTTGCGCTCATTTGGAGCCGGGTTTAGCGGGCGCGAGGTTGGCGCAGTGAAACCATCGTCATCGCCACCGTCTTCCTCGGCGAAGGCCGCAAAGGTTGCCTGCGAAATCAACACAAGAGTGAGTAGCGCTGTTGCGGCTAACTTCTTGGCTGACATTTTGACCTTTTCGTGAGCGGTTAGGATTTTTCAGGCTCCCTTTTAGGTTAGCCATCAGGCAACACATCCCATAGGCATCCGGCCGGTTTCACAGAAAACACTCAAGAAAGGCGCCAATGTCGATTCGCCTTTCAACCGTGGCTGTAGATGCGTCCGACTTCAAAATTCTTGACCACCTGCCTGAGAACCCGATGGTTTACATCCGTGCCGGTGAAGGCTTGGTTGGTTGGGGTGAAGCCGTGCGCCTCGAGGCCACCGGCCCGAACCGCATTGAAGAACTTGCCAAACAGTGGAGAGGGCTTTCTGTTTCGGCAACCATCGATGACCAGGTGAATCTGCCCGGTACCGGCTTAGTTGCCTTCGGCAGCATGGCATTTGCCGATAACAGCTCGGCGGTCAGCGCGCTGGTTGTGCCGCAGGTTTTGCTCGGCGTGCGAGATGGCCGCGTTTGGGTGACCGTTGTCGAAAGCATCGATGGCAATGCTCTGCCAGCCGCCCCCAAGTTTTGGTCGAACCCGGGCAAGTATGCCGAGAATGCGCCGGTTGCTTTTGTTGCCGGCAAGCAAAGCGCCGATGGCTTCAAGGATGCCGTGAATCTTGCCGTAGCAGCCATCTCGGCTGGCCGTCTAGAAAAAACCGTGATGGCGCGTGACATCGTTGGCGAGCTGCCAGAAAGTTTTGATATTCGTTCGACCCTGGTCAAACTCGCAGCCCGCTTCCCTACCTGCTGGGTTTACTCGGTTGATGGCCTGTTTGGTGCTTCACCTGAACTGTTGGTTCGAGTTGCTCACGGGCAGGTTTCAGCGCGAGTGCTAGCCGGCACCGCTGGGCGAGGCACCGACCCCGAGGTTGACACAGCCATCGCGGCTGCACTGGCGGCATCTGCCAAGAACACCAATGAGCACGCATTTGCCGTTGACTCTCTGGTGCAAACGCTGGCTCCATTTTGTGAGCACGTTGACGCCGACCCGAAGCCGTTCAGTTTGGCCCTGCCCAACCTCTGGCACCTAGCCAGCGACGTTCACGGGGTGCTTCGAGACGAAGCCTCGGTTCTTGATCTTGCGGCCGCCTTGCACCCAACAGCGGCCGTTGCCGGCACACCTCGCACCGAAGCCCAACAACTGATCAACGAACTTGAGCCCTTTGACCGCGGCCGCTATGCCGGGCCGGTTGGCTGGATTGGCGCGGATGGCGACGGCGAATGGGCGATTGCACTGCGCGGAGCGCAGATTGAAAAGGCCGGAGCGCAGATTGAAAAGTCACTCGTGCGCGCTTTCGCGGGTTGCGGAATTGTTGCCGGCTCTGAAGCCGATGCCGAGCTGGCCGAAACCGACCTTAAGTTTTCGCCAATTCGCGAAGCACTTAGTTAGAGGCGCACATCCACCAGTATGCGGCCGGTGGCGGCCAAGGCCTCATCTAGCTGACCAAGGTTTTCAACCCGGGCATAAGCCCAACCGTAGGCCTGAGCCAAGTGCCACAGATCAACGGCCTGAGGGGTCTTGAACAACTTGGTGAAGCTGGCCTCATCCAGAGTCTTTGCCATTTCGAGGCTGCTAAAAATACTGCCGCCGCCATCGTTGCCAACAATCACCTGAAGGTTTGGTTCCGCCTCGGTCGGGTCGATGGCCAGCGAGCCGGCATCGTGCAGCAGGGTTAGGTCACCGAGCAAAACACGGGTCGTGCCCTCGGTGTCAACCAATGAGATTCCGGCGGCGGTGGCCACCGTGCCATCAATGCCAGCCAGGCCACGGTTCGAGAAGACTCGAACGCCCTTAGCTGGGGCCCAAACATCGGCTTCACGGATGAGTCTTGAGGCGCCAAGCACCAGACGGTCGCCACCCTCGGTGGCCTCCCAAACCTTCTCAACCAGGGCCCTGCGGTCTAACCCGCCGGTTGCCGGGTTTGAGTGCGCGTGCTCGGCATCGGCCTTGCGCCAAGCGTCGAGCCATTCAAAATCAACTTCGTCATCTACGGTGATTTCGTCGACCACCTTGGTGGCTCGGCGTGAAACATCGAAGTTCCCCATGTGCGGGCTGCGCACGACAACAACTTCAACCTCTGGGTTGAACATCAGTTTGATTGCGGCCCGGCCAAGGGTTGGCTTGCCGAAGACAATCACGCGGCCAATTTGACTGGCCAGCTCTACCCAAGGCTTTTCGAGGTCAAGCAGGTTTCTATAGCCAAGGATGGCGTTTGCGCCGTGGCGCGCACCGGATGATGGCTCGGCGAACAGCGGCCAACCAAAAGCCTCAGCCAATTCAACCGCGTCTTCGCCGGCACCGGCGCCGGCGATGACCACGGTAGGTAGTTCGGCGCTCAGCAGCGCAAACTCAGGCATCGGTTCAAGAACCTCGGGCAGTTGCAACTGTGGGCTAAGTTCGGCGGCATTAGGTTCGAGTGCCGATAGCGGCTCTCTGAAGGCGAGGTTTAGCTGAACCGGCCCAGGCTGATCACCGTCATAACCAAGCGCTAAACCGATTGCCTCGGCAGCTAGCTGAACGGCCTCACCGCGCTCGCCCTCGTTGCCATTTGGCGCCGGGACATCGAAGCATTCGCGAACGGCGTCAGCAAAGATACCCACCTGGTTGGTGGTCTGGTTCGCACCAACCCCGCGCAGTTCGTGAGGGCGGTCGGCGGTTAGCAGAATCAGGGGAACGCCAGAGTGGTTGGCCTCCAACACCGCAGGGTGAAGGTTTGCCACAGCGGTGCCCGAGGTGGTGATGATCACCGATGGTTCACCCGATGCCAGTGCCGCACCGAGAGCGGTAAAGCCAAGAGAACGCTCATCCAAGCGAACATGAAGGTTGATTTTGCCGGCGGTGGCCAACTGCCCAGCAGCGATGGCAAGCGCCTGGGATCGAGCGCCCGGAGCGAGGAAGAAGTTGCGAACCCCGGCCTTTGACAGGGCAGCCAAAAGATGCGCGGCAAAAACCTGCGCGGGTGAACTATTTGTCATTTTCACCTTGGTTTGAGCCTGGTTCGCCTGGGCTTGAGCCTGGCTCACCTAGCTTTAGGTCTGTGTTGCCCTCTGGCTCTTTGTGCTTATCGAGTTCTTGCTCGGCTAATTTGCGAG